>NZ_CAJNBJ010000007.1 GCF_905220995.1 Nitrospira defluvii | reverse complement strand
CGCCGGCATGCAGGTCGATGTCTTGCGTCCGATTCGGAGGACCAGACGGGGCGAGATCCGCGCCAGGGCCGTGATGATCGACATCGATCACCTTGACATTGCTGTACCGCCACTGGCCCTTGACCAGGGCCAGTCCTTCGTCGGTTTTCAAATCGACGATCGCCTCCGGCCGCATCCCCGGCGCATCACCGGTGACCTGCGCCCAGGTAAAACCTGGACAGAGCGTGAAGGCGAGAGCTGCAAAAATGATCATTCCGCTTCTTCGATTGTTCATTTCACGCTCCGTCCTCAGAGGATGCTCAACACGGTCATCCAACGAGGCCGCAGGCGATGCAAGCACCGCAGGCGTACCCTCAGGGTACGTTGAGGATAGTTGCGAGCCGAGAACAAAGTTGGGGGCCGTGTTCAGCATCCGTCTACCGCACCTTGACCACGTAGTAATCAAACGGCGCCTCCACTTCCTTAAACCAGTGCGGCACCCCGTTCGGAATAATCACGACATCGCCCGGTACGAGCCTCCTCGTCTCACCGCCGTCCACAGAAGGCGCGCGGAATTCATGCGGCGCAATCATCTTCATGCCGACCGGTGTGCCGCCGGTGATGACCTGCGCCGAGCCCTTCAAGACATAGACAATGTCCGTGTCGAACTCATGGATCTCGACGACGCCGGCCTTATCGCGATGGCTGGCATGCACCATGTAGTTCCTGGCGGCATGCATCATGGTCTCGTCTTCACCGACCAATACCGTACCGTTCTCAAAGGCCGCGGACACCCTCCGGCTCTCGATGTAGGTGACCGGCAGCGGGACATGCCCGTTGTTCCTGCCCGTCATCTCCATCGAGCCCAGCGACCCGGCACCGACGATCGCGAGTTCCTCATCCTGCTGGGCGCTGGCCGCGCCGCTGACGCCGATTGCTCCCACCACCTTGCCCTCCCATTCCAACGGAATACCGCCTTGCAGGGGTGTGAAGTTTTGAAGGTCGCCCCCGAGCGTCACCATCGAGGTACGGCCGTTTTTGATCGCGTCTTCGAATACCTTCGTCGATTTCTTGAACAGCGCCGCGGTGCGAGCCTTGCCGATCGCGATATTCGCGCTGGCGGCAAACGTGTGGTCCAACCGTTCAAGCGCCAACAGATTCCCACCCTCATCGACCACCGCAATGGATCCTCCCGGCGCATCAGCCTTGCGCGCCGCGGAGACGGTTGCCGCAATGACTTGCCTGGCTCCCTCGAGCATGAGCCCACGCTTGTCAGCGACCGATTCGGCGTAACCGGCGGAGGCCGACATCGCAATGGCCGCTCCCGTCAAGGTTGCTATGAGGTATCTCATGATCGTTCTCCTCTTCTTGAGAATGAGCGGTCAGCCGCCGATGGGTATTTCTGAGCGGATCGCCGAAAGCCGACAGTTCCTACTTCGTAAACGACACGGCGACCGACGCACCGGCCATGGCGATGTCTTCATCCTGGCCCGGCGTCTCTCCGCTCACCCCGATGGCGCCGATCACCTTTCCTTCGACGACGATCGGCACACCACCCTGTAACGGCACGGCTCCGTGCAACGCCAGCGCGGCCACGCGCCCGTTCCGGACCTGCTCCTCAAACACTTTGCTCGGTCGCCGGAAGATCGCGGCGGTTCTCGCCTTATCGATGCCGACGTTTACGCTGGCCACTTGGGTGTCATCAAGCCGCTGAAGCAGGAGGAGGTTCCCGCCTTCATCCACCACGGCAATCACGACCCTGGCCCCCTCCACCTTTGCCTTGGCTTCCGCCGCGGCGACAATCTGTTTGGCGCCCTCCAGCGTCAACGCCTTCTTCTCGATCAGCTGGGCCTGCGAGGTGCTGGCCATCGCACCCAGAATGGCGATGGCGAAGACCATCGAGCGGATCATGATGTCGCCCTCCTCCGTCTGAGCAGAAAGCGCTCAGCCGTCAGCGGCCAGCCTCACTCTTCCAAGGAAGCTGAGCGCTGATCGCCGACAGCTGATGGCTATCCGCTAACGCCCCATCGCCATACCGTCATGCTTCATCCCGCCGTCCGCGTGCATTCCGTTGGCGCGGGACTCACCCGCGGCCGTCATGATCGGCCTGGGGAAAGACGCTTCGCCTAACAGAGCTTCGGCCCAGGCGCAGTAGATCTGCACCTTGGCCACATCGTGGATATAGGCCGGAATCGTGATCGTACGGTTTTCTTTTTCTCCGCCGAGCAGGCCACCCTTGATCTTCAGTCGATTGAGCAGATAGACGTTGCCCTTCGAGTCCACCACCTGCCAGTGCGGCGCCGGGGTATCCGGAATCTTGAACTCGTCGGACCAGGTTAAGGTGTCGTTGTTTCCCGATCGGCCATGTGTCGCCATGCCGCTGTTGGCCTTCACACCTTCGAACTTCACTGTGGTGTGCGCATCGGCCGCCAATCCGTTCGACGCCACGAACAGCCCTGCCGCAGCGATCATGGACAAGAACCCCATTTTGAATACGTTCGTCGCACGCATAACGCCTCCTTCTGTGAATAGTATGAGTGACCTGCGGGTCCTAGGCTCTTCAGCCATCCGACCTCCCGCATCTGCACGTCTGTCGAGCGACGGAGTGAGACCTTACAGGCGATACGCAAAGCGACTCTCGATGAAAATGTTCAACGATGAATTTTGAGGATTAAGAACTGAGTACTGAACGCTCCCGAGAACCACGGGAGACGTGTAACGGGAAAGGAGATCCGAACGATGCGATACCGGAGGTCAGGCTCTATAGCCGCAACGGAAGATGCAACGCGTGTTGTTGCGATGATGCAGTTTCGCGCAGAGGACCCGATGCGCGCCGTGCACACGCACATAGACTTCCGCGGCGAGAAGCATGCCGATGAGAGGGGCGGTGAGGTAGATCCAAAAAGCGGTCCAGAGATGAGCCGGCAGGGCCGAAGCGAAGGAGCGTGCGGGGTTCATGCTCATGCCGGAAAGAGGCGCTTCAATCGCGATGTAGGCGGCCACGAGCGCGCCGGCAACGCAACCGGTCCAGGCATTGAGCGACTTCGTATTCGACACCATCAACAGGACAAGCATGAGCCCAAATGAGATGAGCGCTTCCGCCACAAACGCCGTGCCGAACCCGGCCGGGCCCGGTGTGGTGACGACATAATTGACGGCTGGATGCTCAACGGCCTTTCCAATCGCCCTGGACACCAGCCAGAGTCCGAGCACGCCGCCGGAGAACTGAGCCATCACATAACTGCACGCGTCGATTCCTCCGATCTTTCCGAGCCGATAAAACGTGAGTGTGACGGCAGGATTCAAGTGCGCGCCGGATCGCTTGCCCCAAGGAGAGTAGATCAATCCGATCGCAGTCACTCCCATGGCCAACCCGATCATCAGACGCCGGGTCGCCTGATCAGCGAACAGGCCGTGCAGCGGCGAGTGCGGATATTCGAGCAGCGTCGTGACAACCGCCGCCGAGATCATGAACAGACCAAGCCCGGCCGCTTCCATGAGATACTCAGGCCAATGCTCGCGCACGACGTTCGGGACCGCCTGCATAGACCTATGCTCCTCTCGTCGCTGCCAGACGCGCCGCAACCGGCGCTCTGCACCGCTGCAGACGTGTGGCAGGATATCGAACGCCTGTCCGGCCCGTCCCCCGATACCCGGCGCTCGACCAAATCTCCTCCGCCGTTTCATGACAGGATCGACAGCGCCATCGCGTGATCGTCATGGCGCCCTTCTCTTCCTCAAACACTTGGCTGCTCGTGCTGAGCATCGCGCACTGGCAGGTTACACAGACCATGACGTTCTCCTCGGGAATCGGCATCCAACACCTAGAACATCTGAAAGCCCCCGGTTGAAATGTGATCCGTTAGAGCATCGGATCTGCGGTTGACGGTCGCATCGGCGGTATCGAGAACGTTTCCGCACATGCCGCATCGCGACACCCAACGCCAGATCCCTAGACGAAAACGTCCCTGTTCATCGATCCGGTCGTAGAAATGATCCGGCACGAATGTTCCTTCACAACGTGTGCACGGCATTACTCTCTCCTTGCCTCACCGGTAAGACAATGGGCTGAAGTTCCCTCTCGATGCCATCGCAGATTCCAGATGCAGCCGCCACTGAAGACACTCCACTTGCCGGCTGAGCCACCAGCAGGCCGAGCGGAAACACATCACGCGCAGGGCCTGGCCTATGTGTTGGATTCTCCAGTAGAACCACGTCTTCATTAGTCCCCTCACATGCTTGACGGTAGGTCGCACGACCTGTCCACTTCTTACACAGGAGTAGGTTTAGTGAGGCGCGAACCGATCAGGGATGAATGCGACGGTAGCGGGAGAAGAATCCGAGAGGCGCAGGAGCGCCTTTTTGGCCAGACCGGCGTAGTAGGTCCAAGCAGGACCGGAGTATCGAGTGAGCACCCGCTCGTACAACGTTCGCGCCTCCGTCAGTCGCTCTGCCGCTACCATCACCTCGGCAGCTCTGAGCGTGCAGGCCACGCCCAGTGCTTGGGGATCGATCGAGATGCGAACAGGTTGCTTCGTGACATGATCTCCCCAGCCCTTCATCCACGAAGGTGGTTCGGCGCCTGAGAGTTTCACCCCTTCGAAGTACTCGATCATCCGAAACAACTCCAGAGGATCGGTCGTTGTACGACAGTGCTGATACCGTTCCCACAATGACATGTTGGACGGGGGTTCGTTTTCCCCTGGGCGTTCAAACAGTGATACCCCCTGGCAACCACTGAGCAGAACCATGAGGAGACCCACTATCCAGCGCATGAACGTCAGTCGGCACGGCAAGGAGGCTCTTACAGGATCACCGCAAGGGCGGTGAGAAATAAAACGCGGGCCAAGTCGGCTGGAGTTCGACCCCGGGAGTATCGCCTGAAAATGGCAGCAGAAGACGAAGAGCAACCATGGCTTACGCACTGCCATCAATGAAGCTCCCCGCAGCAAGCTGCGGGGTATCACCGAACTCAACCATTCGGACCTGCCGGAGATCTTCCCGCTGTTGTCCTTGCCGCTGCACCTACCGTTCGACGATCTGCCAGCTGGCCCGCGCCCCTAGAGTGGCCACATAGTACCCATCGGTACAAAACTCCCCGCCCCACAGACCCCGCTTCACTGCGGGCTATAGGCGAAAGATCTCCCGTGTCGTAAGCGCTGAACAGCACCATCCGACCAGGAGCCACTTTGGATGCGCGCGCAGAGCAGATGGAGGTGATTCTTGTCCGTCCCCATCGCTTCCATCTCGATCGGAAACCGTGTTGTAATCTCTGCCGCTGTCTCCTGGATGATAGTCGTCACCGTGTCGTCCAGCAGCACTTTCCGGTATTTCACAGGAAACACCCTGTGGTAGTGGATTGGCCCCGCACAGTGTGCTCCCGTTCTCACTGCATCGTGACCTTCCCCCCGAAAACTAGACCATTAGGGTGGGAGTTCACCTGTGCTGAGATGGGGCCCACAGGAGGGGCCCATGACTCAAACGGCACAAGGAGGAACAGATCATCACCGTGCTCAAGGATGCCCAGGCGGGCATCGGGGTTCAAGAGCTCTGCCGCAAGCACGGCATCTCGGATGCCACCTTTTATACGTGGCGGACGAAATATGCCGGGCTCGAAGTGAGTGATGTGAAGAAGCTTCGCCAGCTTGAAGACGAAAACCGGCGGTTGAAGCAGATGGTGGCGGAGCAAGCCCTCGACATCCAAGCACTGAAGGCGATCACCGCAAAAAACTGGTAGCGCCCAGGGCGAAACGAACCGCGGCCCAGTGGATGGCCGAACGCTTTGGGCTCAGTCAGCGACGAGTGTGCCGGTTCCTCACGCTCGATCGGAACACGCTCCGGTATGGTAATCGGCGTCAGGACGATGCGACCCTGCGGACGCGCATCCGAGAAATCGCCGAGAGCAAGCGGCGCTATGGGTGCCCCCGGATTTCTGTGCGGCTACGCCGGGAAGGCTGGCGGGTGAATCGCAAGAAAGTGGGACGACTGTATTATCGTGACGAAGGGCTGTCGTTACGGCGGCGACGACGGAAAAAGGCGGCGGCGGTGCCACGGGTCGCCTTGCCGAGCCCCACGCAACCTGGCCGCTGTTATGCCATGGACTTTGTCTATGATCGGCTCGTCACGGGCCGACGATTTAAGTGTTCGACGATGACGGATCTCTACTCGAAAGAAGTCCCGGTGATTGAAGTGGATGTGTCGATCGGCGGGGCACGGGTGTGTCGGATGCTCGATCGGGTGTTTCTGACTCGCTCATTGCCAGAGACCTTGATCCTGGATAACGTACTATAGGCGGACGTCAACCACGCCAGGCAGACAGATCTCCTCTGTGCCATCGGAACGGCCACGCTGCACGAATCGGCACACACTCCCCATGGTCTTCCACGTGTTGTGAGGCGCGGCTCGCCATAGTGATACAAGGTCCTCGTTCAGGCCTTGATCGTACCCCACACAGCAGGCAGCCCCAGTGGAAGCTCCGAGCATTATCTACGAGGTCAGCACCTGCCTCGACGGCCCAGGCGAACGAAGTGCTCCACTGGGAGGGAATGCCTCAAAATACGGCCGATAATCGGTTCCGGTCTTAATCAGACCCTGTGCCACGCGCGCCACCTTGGCGGCGACGGCGCAGAGGGCCTTGCGTTTCCGATCCGGGTTCTCGGGATCCGTCTTGATATACCGCGCATATTTTTCGCGAAACGTATTCTGCCGCATCCGGACCACCCCATTCGCGGCCATCCAGAAGGCATAGCGGAGCCGCGCATTGCCATGCTTCGAGAGCCGGCTCATCCCACGGAACTGTCCGGACTGCTGTGTACTAATTGTGGGGGTGCTTGGAGTCGATCGAAACGAACGATGGTATTACACACCTGATGATGTCGACCGAATTAACTTTCAGTAGGATCTCGTGGCTCTATGGCCTCGCGCATGGCATTGTAACGCAGGAGCAATATTCTTTTCTGGTCGTGGCCGTGATTGCCAGTGCTGTGGCGCATACGGTGATCGCTGGTGGGATGTTTGTTCCGTTGCATCTGGAAGGCTTTCAAGGCATCAGGCTCAGCGTTGTCCCGAATCGATTTGTCTGCTATGACGGCCGGGAGCGGACCGAGATGGAATTTTCCCGGCGTATTTCGAACTCGCCACCACGGACACGTTGCAGACAGTCATGCAGGAGAACGTGCTTCCCGCGATGAACCAGCATATCGGCAAGAAGGTCTATGTCACAAAGCACGGGATCAGCATCATCCCCCGATCGCAGACTGAGAAAAAAAAATCATCTTCTCGACCAACGCGAACACCGCCACACACGAGGAAGATCCGGAACCATGACTGGATAGCCACGTACGAATGACACGCGTTGATTGGCCGCCGTGACATACGCGGCGATCGCCTACGCAGAGAAGCTCCTCACACTTAAGAAGCGCTGAACCATAATCATCGATCGGCCTTCTCGACATGCCCGCCGAATTGGTAGCGCATCGCTGAGAGCACCTTTTCGGCGAAGGTATGGTCTTGACGCGAACGGAACCTAGTATAGAGCGATGCAGAGAGGACTTCTGCGGGGACTCCTTCCTCTACTGCAGCCATTACCGTCCAGCGACCTTCACCAGAATCCTGAACAGAACCAGTAAAATTGGACAGGTCAGGATTTTCCGTCAGTGCGGCGGCGGTCAAGTCGAGCAGCCAGGACCCCACCACACTGCCCCTGCGCCACGCTTCCGCAATGTCCGCAAGGTTCAGGTCATATCGCATATTCTCGGAAAGGCGCTTCGAGTTGGCATGACGAAAGATATCGAACCCTTCGGCATAGGCTTGCATCAAGCCATACTCGATGCCGTTATGAATCATCTTGACGAAGTGCCCTGCTCCGGCAGGCCCGCAGTATAGATACCCCTCTTCTGCCGTTCCATCCATGCGATCCCGTCCCTTGGTCCGTTCAACGTCCCCTCGACCCGGCGCCAGGGTTTTAAAGATTGGATCAAGACGCATCACCACCGACCTGTGGCCTCCGATCATGAGGCAATACCCTCGGTCCAACCCCCACGTTCCTCCGCTCGTTCCAACATCCACATAGTGGAGCCCTCGCGCCCTCAGCGCTTCGGCACGCCGGACATCATCTTTAAAGTACGAATTGCCTCCATCGATGAGGATGTCATCCACCTCCAGCCGTTGCGCGATGGCCTCCACAATGGCTTCGGTCGCGTCTCCTGCCGGCACCATCACCCACACAGCCCGCGGTGGCGTCAATCGGCTGATCAGATCGTCCAGGGAGCCAGTCCCCACGGCGCCTTCAGCGGTCAGTCGATGTATCTGTTCAGGGTCCTTGTCAAATACGACACATTGGTGCCCTCCGCGCATCAACCGCCGCACCATGTTGGCCCCCATTCGCCCCAGTCCGATCATCCCCACTTGCATGAGTTCTCCTCCCCTACTCATGCTCCTTCGGACTCTGCCACCCGCCGAACGGAGCAATCAACGTATTGGACTCACTTGGTCCCCACGTGCCTGGTTCATATTCATAGACCGGTGTCGGTGTGGTGAGGATCTGGTCCACCACACGCCAAGCAGCTTCAACCCCGTCTTGCCGAGCAAAGAGCGAGGCATCACCGATCATGGCGTCGCCGATCAGTCGTTCATAGGCTTCCATCTCATCTCCTCGCTGATGGCTCACGAAGAGTTCCGTTTCACGTCCGATCATTTTTTCACCCGGGACTTTGGCGCGTGCCCCAATCGCAACCGCCACCCGATCGGGGCCAAGCCGGAATCGAACATAATTGCGTGGCTCCCCGACTGCCTCGCCAAACACGTCTTGAGGCGGACGTTTCAAAGTGACAAAGACTTCCGTGGCTGTGACCGGGAGATGCTTTCCGGCACGGATAAAGAACGGAACTCCGGCCCATCTCCAGGAATCGAGCTCGATCTGCAGTGACGCGAATGTTTCCACTTGCGAGTTGGATGCCACTCCGTCTTCGGTGCGATACCCGCGAAACTGGCCGCGAACCAAGGTGTGTTCGGTCAGCGGCCGCATGCGCTTGAAGATCTTGATCCGCTCATCGCGCAAAGCCTCACCGGTTCCGCTGATGGGAGGCTCCATCGCTAAATTGGCCACCAATTGAAGCAGATGGTTTTGGACCACATCGCGAAGCGCCCCAGTTTCCTCGTAAAAACTGCCTCGACCGGACACGCCAAACTGCTCCGCCATCGTGATCTGCACACTTTCCACGTACCCGCGGTTCCAAATCGGCTCGAGGAAGGAATTGGCGAAACGAAAGTACAGCAGATTTTGGATAGATTCCTTCCCTAGGTAATGATCGATGCGAAAGATCGCCGACTCGTCGAACACGCTGTGCAGCGTACGGTTCAGTGCCTGGGCTGAGGCCAGATCCCGCCCAAATGGTTTTTCGACCACCACTCGTGCGCCACGTGCACAGCCCGATTTACCGAGCCCCTCAACCACTGTCCGGAACATACTGGGCGGGATGGCCAGGTAATAGAGCGGCCGTTGAGCACGGCCGAGTTCCCGGCGGAGACGGGTAAAAATCTCATCTGCCCGGTAGTCGCCATCCACAAATCGTATGCGCTCCGCGAGTCTGGCAAAGGCCGCTTCATCGATGCCTCCACCAAATCGTGTCAGGCTCTCGCGGATGCGATCTCGCAGTTCAGCCTCATTCCTATTCGCTTTGGCTACCCCAATGACGGGCACCGTCAGATGCCCCCTCTTGATCATGGCCTGCAAGGCGGGAAAGATCTTCTTGAAGGCCAAATCTCCCGTGGCGCCGAACAACACGAGTGCATCTGCCGATGAGTCAATCATGACGGCCTCCTGGTGACATCACACGCATCCATTCCCCGTGATGGTCTCCGGTCGCAACCTCGCCTTGCGACCATCGAAGAGACGGAGCCCCGGACATCCTTTATGCCGACACCTGCTCCACCACTGATCGCAGCCTTGCCAAGCCCGCATGGACGTCGGTGCCCAGATGCACACGCAACAGTCGCCGGTCTCGTTCCGTCAACACCTGAAAATCTCCGCGTGCCTGCGCAGCTTTCACGACGCCGAACGTGTAGCTCTGCCCAGGTACCCGTAGGTCGACGGCATCCTCGCAGGTGATTTGGAGAAAGAGACCGGTATTCGGCCCTCCTTTATAGGCCTGTCCCGTGGAATGGAGAAATCGCGGGCCAAATCCCACGCAGGTGGCGACGCGTTTGGCGTCCCGCACCCTCAGACGCATGGCCTGGAGCTCCGCCTCGTGACTGGGATCCATCTCCAGGTAAGCCAGCAACGCGAAGTACTCGCCGGTGGCGAGCAAATTCAGATGGGCTGCGAGATACCGCCCAAGAGACAGAGTTGGGCCTGCCGCGGCTTGGAGCATGTGAGCATAGCCTGGATCAGCAAATAGTTTGATCCCGCCCTCTTCGAAAATCGGAGATTCCTCGGGAAGCGCCCCGGTTCGTTCATATTCCGCGGTCAATTCCTTGGTGGCTAACTTGCTCGCCTCGACGTCCGGCTGGTCGAATGGATTAAGGCCCATGATGGCCCCTGCCACTGCTGTGGCAAACTCCCAGCGGAAAAATTCCTGACCCAGGTCATACAGTTCACTCACCGTAATGCGAACAATCGGATGGCCCTCCCGCTCGAGCCGGTTGATGGCTACGTCTTGACTCTTCTCCGGCGCTGCCTGCAATCGGATATAGATGAACACACGATCTGCGCCATAGACCGCGGGATGTCCCACGGGCTCGCGATCAACCGGAATAATGCCCTTGCCCGCCTTGCCGGTCGATTCGGCCAGGAGTTGTTCGAGCCAGGCTCCGAACGAGGCCAGGTCGGGTGAGGACACAATCGTCACCTTATCGCGCCCATGCTTGGCGAGTACTCCGAGGGTCGCACCCAGTATCAAGCCGGGATTCTCTTTAACAGGCACAGAGGGAAAACAGGCTTCCACCATTTCTTCCGCACTCTCGAGCAACTGGGCAATATCAAGACCCATGACCGCAGCTGGCACCATGCCGAAATTCGACAGCGCGGAATACCGTCCTCCGATCGTTGGCACGCCGAAGTAGAGATGCCGAAAATCGTTGGCTTCAGCAATCTGTTGCAATGGGGAACCGGGGTCTGTAATCGCGATGAATTGCCGGACGGCGGCTTTGACCCCGACAAGCCGCTGAACTCGTTCAAAGAAATAGTGCTTGAGAATCATGGGCTCCAGGGTGCTCCCCGATTTGCTCGAAACGATGAAGAGCGTGCTGGCAATCTGGATTCGTTTTTCAATGGTCCGAATCTGGGCCGGATCGGTTGAATCGAGCACATGGAGTTCCGGATAGCCGGCTTGCCTTCCAAACGTCATCCTGAGAACCTCAGGGCAAAGGCTCGACCCACCCATCCCCAACAATAAGATATGGGTGAACCCTCTGCGCCAGGTTTCTCCCGCCAGGTTGGTGAGCAAAGGAACGTGAGCCAGTTGTTGATCCGTAATGTCCAACCACCCGAGCCACCGGTGCTCGTCACCGTCAGTCCAGAGGGATGGGTCATGATTCCACAGGCGTCGGACCCTGTCGGCCTCGTTCCATTCCTTGAGTGAAGACTGGACTTCAGCAGCCATATCTGTCGGGAGCGAATACGAACAGCTGTTGAGTGGCACAGGGTCATTCCCCCTGACGTGCGATTCGACGGCCACAAGCAGGTGGTCGAAGGCGTTGCTGAACGATTGCAGCCCCTCCTCCAAGAGCCGGTCGGTGATGGCGGTCATTGAAAGTCCTGCCCGTTCCGCAGCCAGTAGCACGGCTTTGGCCTCATCAAGGTCCTTTGTCAATCGGCTCGCGGGATGGCCATGATCACGGAAGGCGTCCAGTGTCGCAGGCGGCACCGTGTTGACCGTCTCCGGACCAATCAGTTCTTCGACGTACTGCACGTCGCGATACCGAGGATTTTTGGTGCCCGTACTCGCCCAGAGCAGCCGCTGGGTGGTCGCTCCCAGCCTCGCGAGGGCATCCCAGCGAGAGCCGGAGAAAAGGGCCTGGTACCGTTGATACGCTAACTTGGCATTCGCCACAGCGATCTTTCCTTGGAGGCCTCTGAGCGTCGCGCGTTTCTCTTCGTCCGTCGACTTTTTGAGCAAGACGGAAATTTCGGCATCCGCCGCGGTATCAATGCGACTGATGAAAAAACTGGCCACACTGGCAACACCGCCGAGGTCACCACCCCGCCTCGCCAATTGCTCCAGCCCCGCGAGGTAGGCGTCGGCGACCAACGCGTAGGTTTCCTGCGCGAAGAGAAGAGTGACGTTGACGTTGATGCCCATACCAATCAGTTGTTCGATCGCCGGGATTCCCGCAGGTGTGGCCGGCACTTTGATCATCAGGTTATCCCGCCCAACGGCTTCCCACAGCCGCTTCGCTTCCTGAAGGGTCCCCTGCGTGTCATGAGCCACAAGGGGAGACACCTCCAGGCTCACATAGCCATCACGCCGCTTCGTGCGGGCATACACTGGTTGCAACAGGTCGGCTGCAGACTGAATATCCTCGATCGCTAACCGTTCAAAGCCCGCCTTGGCATCCAGACGTGGCTCCTTCCGGAGCAGACTCAGGGCATCGGCATAGTCCGAACTTCCGGTGATCGCCTTCTCGAAGATCGCAGGGTTTGATGTCACGCCTACCACGCCCTCTTCGAGGATGAGACGCTGCAAGGCTCCGCTTGTGATGAGACTCCGCTGAATATAGTCCAACCAGACTGATTGACCGAATGCCTGAAGCGCACGAACGGGATTCGTAATCCTGACTTGGGTGGCGTACATCATGGCGTCTCCTTCTTTGTTGGTCGCTGGTTGTCCCGATACAGTAATCATCGATGTCCTCAACGCCGGCCGGTGGCCAATCGTTCTTGGACCACGGTGAGAAGACGATCGGGGGTAAATCCGAACTTCTTTTGCAGTGCTTTGAGCGGCGCTGATGCCCCAAAGGTATTCATGCCAATGCTGATCCCGGCCGCCCCGACATAGCGGTCCCAACCGGTGGTCGCAGCCTGCTCGACGGACACTCGCATCGTGACGTCGGGTGGGAGGACTTGATCGCGATAGGCTTGACTCTGCCGTTCAAACAGTTCCCAGGAAGGCATACTCACCACACGAACTTGCACCCCGTCGGCGGTGAGCCGTTCATAGGCCGCGAGGCACAGCGCCACTTCACTCCCCGTCGCCAACAACAGGACTTCCGGGTATCCCCCTGGCGCCTCAGCGAGAACATACGCGCCCTTGTCCAAACTGGCGGCAGAAGCATATTTCGTACGATCCAAAGTCGGGAGCGCCTGCCTGCTCAGGATCAGCGCCGCAGGCTCATGATGCAGCCGCATGATCACACGCCAGGCTTGCACGACTTCATTGGCGTCGGCTGGCCGAATGACGAGCAGTCCCGGAATGGCCCGCAATGCCGCCAACTGCTCGATGGGCTGATGGGTCGGCCCGTCTTCTCCCACGCCGATCGAATCGTGCGTCAACACATGGATGACGGGAAGTTCCATGATGGCACTGAGTCTGATCGCCGGTTTGGCATAATCACTGAAGATCAAGAAGCCGGACCCGAAGGCCCGCACCTTCGAGAGGGACAAGCCATTCAGGATCGAGGCCATGGCATGTTCTCGCACCCCGAAATGCAAGTTTCTTCCTCCATAATTCGTAGGAATAAAATCACCGGCCTCTTCAGCGGTCAGCCGAGTCTTCGTTGAAGGTGCTAGGTCCGCGGAGCCCCCGATCAGCCACGGCACGCGACCTGCTAATGCATTCAAGACCATCGCGGATGCATCCCTTCCCGCCACTCCCTTCGAGTCCGCGGGAAAGCTCGGCAAATCATGGTCCCAACCAGTGGGAAGCTCTCGGTGTTGCATCCGAGACAAGGCATCCGCCAGTTCTGGATAAGTCTGTCTGTAGTCAGCAAATCGCCTCATCCACTGCTCTCGCTCCATTCGTCCTCGTGTGCCCATGAGATGTTGGAAATGCTCCGGGACGCCAGCGGGTACGAGAAATTGTGCATCCTCCGGCCACCCGTAGGAACGTTTCGCCAACCTGACTTCCTCTTCGCCCAACGGCTCTCCGTGTGCCGCGCTGCTGTCCTGCTTATGCGGCGATCCATACGCGATGTGGCTATCGACGATAATCAGGGTCGGTCGATCCTGAGTCTCCCGGAACGTCGTGAGCGCCCGGTCGAGCAGGAGGAGGTCGTTGGCGTTGGCCACTCTCGTCACAGTCCATCCATAGGCAACGAAGCGAGCCGCCACGTCTTCACTAAAGGCCAGGTCTGTGCGCCCTTCGATCGTGATGTGATTGTTGTCGTAGATCCAACAGAGATTAGACAGTTTGAGATGTCCAGCTAACGATGCGGCCTCTCCTGTTACCCCCTCCATCATGCAGCCATCTCCGCAGAGGGCGTAGACGTCGTAGTTGATCATCTGGAACTCGGGACGATTGAAGTACGTTCCCATCCAACGGCCGGCGATGGCCATCCCCACGCTCGTGGCAGCGCCTTGTCCCAGTGGTCCCGTCGTCGTCTCCACGCCGGTGGTCCAGCGATATTCCGGATGACCAGGGCACTTGCTATTCAGCTGTCGGAACTGCTTGATGTCGTCCAAGGTCACCGCCGGCTTCCCCACCCTCTCGTACTGAGGATTGACCGCCTTCACGCCGCAGAGATGCAGCAGCGAGTAGAGCAACATGGAGGCATGGCCGATCGAGAGCACGAACCGGTCACGGTTAGGCCAGATCGGATCCTGAGGGTCAAACCGTAAAAAATGCTGCCACAAGCCGTAGACCACCGGAGCCAAGGCCATCGCCGTGCCTGGATGTCCAGACTGTGCTTGCTGGACCGCATCCATCGAGAGGGTCCTGATAGTGTTGATACACTGTTCATCGATACGTTGGATGGTCATTACACCTCCGATCTGTTCACGTGAGCCTCACGCACGTCGAACGTCTGTGGAGTTCCCATGTGAACGGATTTCGAATACAGGGCCAACATCCTGGCAACGGGTTCAGCCGGTCCCATGCCCGAAGAGGATCGCGTTAACGCAGCCCACCACCGGGCCGTGCCTCACCCCGTTCCGTCTCCCTATCCGACTGGAGCCGTGCAGGACTGCGGCCGCCCTCCGGCCCTAGGGAGCCGGATCCCGGTCCGATGGAGGGAGAAAGGGGAACTGTCGGCCTTCCAAGATCAGGGCTCCGCGGCGGGACATAGGACCTCGACATCCCCTCACGTGCTCCATGATCGAGCCATGCTTCCCACGAACTCCTCGGTGGCCTCGTCACATCCGACGATTCGGAGGGGCCGGTAGGCGGCGTTCGCTCCAATCCACGAGGCTGGTCCTGCGCCATGGCAGGACTAGCGACCAGCGAAACGAGGACGAGTCTGCGTAGCGTGGCGAGATTCATGGCGCTCCTTCTCCTGTGTTTGTATTTCCGCAAACCAGCCCCCAGCACTTGCGAAAAAAACATTGCCGGGCCAGATGCAGCCTCTTATTTCTATCGACACCCCATCAACTTGTTGAACGCGTTTAGCGCCGCGACTTTGTAGCATTCCGCCAATGTCGGGTAATTGAAGACCGACCGCAGGAAGTATGGCAGGCCACCACCCAACTCCAGGACCGCCTGTCCGATATGGATCAGCTCCGTCGCGCCGGTTCCCACGGCATGGATGCCGAGCAACCGCTGGTCCTCGCGATGGAAAAGCAACTTGAGAAACCCGCTGTCATCTCCGAGAATCTGCCCTCGTGCGATTTCTCCATAGCGCGCAATGCCGGTCTCATAGGGCACCTTTTTCTGCGTCAGTTCATGTTCCGGCGGTCCAATCGCCGAGACCTCTGGCATAGAATAGATTCCGATCGGCAGATGTTCGACCATCGGTCCCGGATCCACGCCGAAGGCATAGGAGGCCGCCAGCCGTCCCTGCAGAAACGAGGTCGAAGCCAGGCTCGGGTAGCCGATGACGTCGCCGACGGCAAAGATATGCGGCACCATCGTTCTGAACTGGCGGTCCACCGTCAGCCGCCCACGATCATCGGGTCTGAGTCCCACTGCGTCCAGATTCAGACGGCCAGTGGCTCCTATTCGCCCGACCGAAAAGAGGATTTGATCGGCGACGATCATTTTCCCCGACTCCAGATGAACGACCGCCTGCCGCGGGTTTCCGATCGTCACCTCCAGCCGCTCGACGGCTTCTCCCAGGCGAAACGTCACCCGCTGCCTTCTCATCTGCTGCATGAGTTCATCGACACTCTCACGATCCAAGAACTCTAGGAGCCGGTCGCGCTTATCCACCAGGATCACCTGGATTTGCAGCGCCGCGAACATCGACGCATACTCGACCCCGATAATCCCCCCGCCGACAACGACGAGTTTCTTGGGTAACCTCCGCAACCGCACGAGATCATCACTCGTGAGGATGAGGTCCCCATCCGCCGGCACACCGGGAGGCGCAGCCGGATAGGTGCCCACAGCAATCACGATGTTCTCCGCCGTGACCGTGCGCCGCCCCTCGCTGGACGACACCAAGAGAGTATGCGGATCGACAAACGAGGCCTCTCCTCTGATCATCTGCACCTCGTTTCGGAACAGCTGCTGTTCAATTACTTTCGATTCGTGACGCCCAACCGTCCCCACACGTTGGAGAAGCGCTTCCACCGAAGCATGCTGGCGCATGTTCGCGCCATCGAGGTGAAGCGCCGAAGCTTGGTTAAATCCGCCGCTGCTCTGCGACAGGGACCACACCGTCTCGCGAAGCGTCTTGCTCGGAATCGTCCCCCTATCCAAGCAACCGCCTCCCATTGAGGGGCGCTTCTCCACGACGGCTGCCCGTTTCCCGAGTTTGGCGGCCTGAATCGCGGCCCGTTGACCTGCCGGCCCGCTGCCGATGCACAAGAGATCAAAATCATAGTCTGTCGTCATGATGCCTCACTCCTCTGCCACCGAGCCGCCGAACTGCCTCCTGAGGCTGTACCACTCACTGGAGAATCCCTCCGCTGCTCAGATGTTTTTGTACGCTGACTCATACGCTGTCCATCTGAGCCGCTAGCGCCCCTTGCCGCCAGATCAAGAAGTCGTTCAGCACGACTTCTGATGATGAGAGTGTCCTATTCACGGATAAATGCCCGACCGATATCCGTAGGGTGATAGGCATAGACTCCTTCCCGTAGAGCCGCCAACACCACCGTGAACAATTCCACCGCCAGCTCGGGCCGACCCACGACCTGCGCCACCTCACCACCATGCTGCGCGCAGGCCACCATCATGGCATGGGGGTCGACGGCCAACCGTGATGGCGGCGGCATAACAAGCCCGCGCATCGAAGCAGGTAGAAAGGCGGATGGCCGATTCAGCGTCGCCACCGCATAGGCCATCCGGCTCAATTGCTGTAAATCCGTGCGGATTTCGTCCAGCTCCGCGCTTGATCGACAGTGGAGATAGGTCGTCCAGCCCTCCATAAATTGGGTGTTGCTGAGAAGAGACGCCGATCCCGAGAAGGGCCACGATCCGTGACAGCCGCTTAATCCCATGATGCCCGTGACGAACAGACATCCAACCGTTCCGAGTCCGCCACGCCATCCTGTCGGCCGCATGCTCGCATCTCCCAAACTACGTATTGCCGACAAGAAACATAGCAAACCAAATGCCACTCGTGATCGCAGGGCGCCTCACAAGCAAACACGTGTGATTCCAACGATTTCGTGCATTCCCAGTCCGAAGGGACCAGAGCGTGGCCTCAAGCCACGAATAATCCGTCGCGAAGCTTCACGGAAAATCGCGACTGTTCACGATGTTCTGGGCAAAGAAACAAGTGTTGCCATTCCTTACCGCTTGCATTCCGCAATACGCTGACGCGAATGGGATCGCAAAAGAGAGGATATTGAGCACACAGCACAATTGGTCGAGGGGCCCTCAGCTACTGCAGGTTTTCGACAAGAAACGGCGATTAGGATTGAGGGAGAGAATCCAGAGTAGGGAGCGCTGTAGGTCGTGACAAGTCCATTTTCTTCATTCGACTGCGTAGAGTACTGGGATTCATGCCCAGTCGAGTCGCCGCCCCAAGGGGACCATAAATGCGCCAGCCTGCTTCCTCCAACACACGAAGAATGAGCCCGCGCTCAGCAGCATACAGTGTGAGGGGACGATCAGCGTTCGGGATGGGCCTTGATGAGGAGACGACGAGACGCTCGTCAATCTCGATGAGAGGAGTGGGTGCAAGAATCGCGGCCCGTTCGATAACGTTCTGTAGTTCACGAATATTTCCAGGCCAGTCATACCGAGCCAACCGCGCGGATGCCGTTTCACTGAAGGCCAGGCCAGGGCGATTGAGTTTGGCCTGGCAAATCTGGAGGTAATGCTGAGCCAGAAGGGGGATGTCTTCTTTCCGATCACGCAGCGGAGGGAGTCCAATCGGAAACACCTTCAGGCGATAATAGAGATCGGCTCTGAACCGGCCTTTCTCAACGGCTTCGTCCAAATCCACATTGGTTGCCGCGATGAGCCGCACATCAACACGGACAGAGCGCGCCCCTCCTACTCGATTGACCACGTGATCTTCCAGCACTCGGAGGAGTTTTGCCTGTACATCCAGCGGCATCTCCCCGATTTCATCCAAAAACAGCGTTCCACCGTGAGCGAGCTCGAACCGTCCCTGGTGTCGGTTGACTGCTCCCGTGAACGCCCCTCGTTCATGTCCAAACAACTCGCTGTCCACGAGGCCGCTTGGTAATGCTGCGCAGTTGAGCCGTACGAAAGGTTTCGTGCGCCGCAAACTGCTTTCATGGATGGCGCGGGCCACCAATTCTTTCCCCGTGCCGGTCTCCCCAGTTATTAATACGGTCGTGGATGTGGTCGCGACCGCCTGAATTTGCGCCAGCACCTTGCGGAGAGGTTCGCTTCTGCCGACCAGCATTCCAAAATTGCTACCCTCTTTAATCTCCTGAGTCAGATACGCGTTGTGCTTCGCCAGTTGTCGACTCATCTGGTTCAGCTGCTCGTAGGCTTGAACATTTTCGATGGCCAGGGCAACCTGCGTCGCGATTTGGCGCAAAAACTCTAAGACTTCAACTTCAGGCTCTCCTGACGCCACACTTCCAATATTGAGAGCCCCAAGGCAGCTTCCACGCGCCAATAACGGAAGGTTCACCATTCGACCGAGGCCTTCTTCGGCATACAAACGATCTTCGGAGAACACTTGTTGGTGTTGAAGATCCGGACGCACGTGAATTTCGCGATGTTCATAGACCCATCCCACCGCACTACCCACACGCGGAATGAGAGTGTCTCGTTCCAGCAGACGCTTTGGCACAGCAGTCTCTAGAGCATGAAACCGAAACCCATCGTCCTCTGGTACATAGAGAAGGACTCCGGCCCGTTCCCATGGCACGACATCCTTGATCCGCTCCATGCAGGCTTGCCACAGACTGTCCATCTCGCGCTGTGAGTTCAGGACATTGGACACTTCAAGGAGAGCGTGATACCGACGATGGATCATCATTACCAAGGGGCAAGCACAATGCGGTTAGCTGAGGCAGCAAGAGAAGCAATTTTCCTGCCTACGAGAGGGCCTCCTGACTTTTCAAGAGGAGTGTGTGAATTTACCGCTTCAACCGAACGGCTGCGCTTGATTTGACTGTTCGCTGGAGCTCCTAAAGACGATCGGTCCGCCAGCAGCTTTCTGTAGTGCAAAATCTCAGTGAGCGAATCGTGCAGAATCGCACACAAAGAGGAATTTTAGCCGAGAGGATATCGATATTTGACACAGAGAGTTTTTCACCTCACCGGATCTCTCTTCGACGGCATCCCGAAAACCTCGGCATCGCACTGTTGATGGGGGGACTGAGCCTCGTGGCATTATCTCGAGAGAAGCCCACTGGTTCCGCCTGAATGAAAGGTGAGAATGATTTTACCAATTCGATTGCAATGCCCCGGCCACGGAAAGCGCGTTTGCAGAGATTAGTTGTCCATTTGGTTATCCAACCCGCTCTCAACAACAAATCGAAAGTAATTTCAAATCGTTGCAAGCGAAGAATATGTCCTGAAAAGGCTGGCGTCGACAGTTCGATTCTGTCCTTCGGCACCATACATCATTTAAAATATTAACAAATTTCGCCACGGCAGATATCACTCACTTCACTCTACTTTTCTGTTTTTCGGCCTTTGTCAGTCTGTTTTGCCAGGTTGGTTGTCCAACTGGTTGTCCATAACCAGACTCTTTAAACCAGCACCAGAGCCTCGCCCCCAAGTATTTTCCCCCTTCTCCCCCGCCTAGGCTTGCGAGTGGTGCGGTGCTCCGCAATCATGCTGACTCCGTCTTGCTCGATAAGATTGTCATCAATCCCATCGTTGTTATAGGTGAAATTGCCGATCGGATGCTCGGGCTTGGCCTACATGCAGAAGTCAAAACTGAGCTGAACCAGCGTAACCTCATCATGATTCGCGAGAAGCACACTCACCGAGAGTGGGCAGCCGGTGACGATCCCCTGTTGCCAAGACCTATACGGCTTTTCCCCGACTGGTCAGGGCCATGCCTTCGCTGCGGCCCTTAGCCATGGCAAACGTTGTGTCATTGAGCTCTCACACTCGTTGCTCGCGCCTTCCTCGCTGAACGTATGCACCAACGGGTGCGCATCTCGCACAGAGCTTTGCGTTCGCACCTGACGCTGGTCCCGTTCCCAGAAAGATTTTAACTGGAGCGACCGCTTCCTCTGACCCTCCCCAGAAAACTAGAGCACGGGGACCTGGAAATTCGATGCTCTGACGTTGGTCACCGTAATGAGGCAGTCCCGAACCTGAGCAGACGACGTCTTCGACGATCAGTTGTCCGTGACATTGTGCGACGAACTCGGTCGGGGGCAGGTGCTCAAGCGAGCTGTGATGCCGACGCCGATTATAGTCACACCGCCAGGTTTCGATGATGGCCTGGGCCTCGGCCAGCGACGCGAACTGATGCACGTTCAAGCACTCGTCGCGTAAACAACCGTTAAACGATTCAATGAAGACAGTTTCCACTGTGTTACCCGATCGAATGGAGTCAAGCTGGATGCCTCGCCGACGGGCCCAGGCTTCCCGTACGCGCGATTGGAGTGCTGTCCCCTGATCGACCGGGATCATCCCCACACCCCTAGTGGCATTGATATTCTTCAATGCAGTTGAGATTCGAGCAGCCGTCTTGGGTTATGAATCAGTGGCAAGGAACCCGGCAAAGTCGATGGATACGCAATGAGCTGAATACGCGCTTGACAAAGGCCACAAGATCCACTATTTTGATTTTGAGAATTAGTATCATCATTAACCGAGGCCGATATACTACCCTCTGACCGATAACTGACTCACCGACACAGCCCAAGGAGGTATCACATGCCCTGTGCACACGTTCATGACTCACCGGTGTTGGAAATGTGCGGATGCGGACGATTCTATCTTACGTATGGCCCGGTGACAGTGGCTTTCAAGTATGCAGAATTTGTGAAATTTGCCCGAAACGTGGCGAGGTTGGCAGATACGGCCGTGGAGAAACTTGGAACAAAAGTGCTCGCGGACACACAACAGACACACTGATTCAGAAGGAGACGACGTATGAAAATTCGAGCCTGTCCGCTGTGCCGTCAAGTCATGCTAATTCCCAGCGCTGCAACCATGACTTGTGGGACCTGCGGTTTTCCCATGACAAGGCACACATTGAGCGTCACCTGTCAAAGCGATATGCAGAAGTCAGAAAGAACCACGGATTTCCAACGGCGATAATTAGCCCACAGGGTCGTGAGGCATGCATGAAAAGACCTGCTTGGATGAGAGACGAGCTATCGATTGTGATCAGCCTGTCGGTTTCCCTCGGGATTGTACTCCTTGCAGTCGTGCACGGATGGCTGCGTGTTCCATGATGGCAAGAGTACCTTCGCCGGACTGCGCACCTCTAGGCTGTACCAGTCTAGGCTCACGGAAAAGCAATACGCGGACGCCGGAAACTTCACGGTGCTTCCGTGCCTCTCGGGAACTAGAGCACTTGACAGGGTTCGCACAACTCTGATATTGAGAACCATATTCAACTAAGCTCTCTACGCATTTGCAGTAGAGGCCCGAGGAATTCAATTCCCTGAGCCCACGGTCCATTTTGATCGTGGGCTTTTTTATTTGGGGGGGAGATATATGTTTCAGCAATCACAGGCACAACTCACTGACGACACCATGACTGTGGCAGATCGGCTCCATGCCTTTCTCTCTGGTCGTCTCCGCGAACGTATCACCCTGAAGGAGCTCTCTCGCTTCTTGGGGTATTCTGAAAAATATGCGTCGGATGTGTTTCAGCGCTATATGGGCCGCCCATTTTCGCATCACCTCAAACAACTACGACTCGACAAGGCTACCTCCATGCTCCTGGAAGACGGCCATACGATTGCCGGAATTGCCGAATCCGTCGGCTTCAGCGATTCCTTTGCGTTCAGCCATTTCTTTAAACGAGCGATCGGCTGTTCACCGACTGAGTTTCGCAGACAGCACCTGCGCCAAGCGGATGCCGCATGAGTAGCCATAGCCCCCTCGCATCGATGGGTGCCTGGACCTTTTCCTTAGCGCTTCACGGGATCAGTCTCGGCGCCGCACTGGTGCTCGCCACGGAGTTTTCCGTCATCCCGCGGGAACATCCATTTCGATGGGAGGTCTCGATCGTCAGCGCACCTGCAGACCAAACTGTCACCTCCGACGTTCCCAGCCAGGCGACGGTCTCATCGGTGCCGCCCGTATCCGCGTCCCCTGAAGCATCTCCCCGCCTCGTCATGACGGCAAACCATAGTGCTCGCACAGTGATGGCACCAATTGCAAAGAGGGCCGTCACTTCGGACCAAGGCACGCTTCCGAGCCTTTACGACGAACCTACCGCCTCTCAACTAACTCCGCTCAACGCTGCAGCGCCTGACAAGGCCTCCACAGACCCCGAACAGCCCGTTCAGAACCCTGGCACTGATACGCTGGCAGACCCCTCGCCTTCAGACTTGCCGGTCCCGACCGCAGCGATCGCCGTCCTACCGCCCCCCCCCATCGAAGCCGCCGTTCCCTCAAACCTGGCCATGGAACCCGCCGTACCCGAAACCCTGCGCTTGGTCAACCGACCTGCGCCCCAGGCCCGCGAGGCCATCGTGTCGCGGGCCTTCATGCCTGATTTCGGTTGGCTGGCCCAGATGTTATTTGCAGAAATCGAGCAGGCCAAACGCTATCCGGCGATTGCCAAACGACAGCGCTGGCAAGGTAGCGTGCTGTTGCAGGCGCGCGTACACGACGACGGACGACTGAGCGACATTGCCGTCGTCGAGCCGTCCGGCCATGAAATCTTGGATTTGGATGCCATCGCCCTGCTGGAACGCGCCTCTCCGGTCTCATTGAAATATCCACTCGGTCAACCCTATGTCGTCGTCCACATCCCCATCGGCTATCGCCTGGAATAGGATATTACCCATGCACCACGAACAGACAATCCCGTGCCTGTCGGCCTTCGAACAGCACCATGATGACTTGCTGAGGTTCTTTACTCACAAGCTCGGGTGCCGGGAACTGGCCGCCGATTGCACGCAAGAAACCTATATGCACCTCGTACGCATGCGTCCGACCATCGACGTGCAGAACCCGCGAGCCTTCCTCTTCCGAGTGGCCGCAAACCTCGCCGTCGACAATCTCCGAAAAATCCGTATTCGCCGGGAAGCGTTAAGCGCCGATCCACCACCCGAGAATACCGCCAGCCTTGCGCCTTCGGCAGAGGATGCCTTGGACGCGAAACAGCGACTCGTCCGACTGGAAAGCGCGATCGGGGAACTCTCCCCTAAGTGCCGAAGCGCCCTGTTGATGAATCGTTTAGATGGGAAAACCCACAAGGAGATCGCGGAGGAACTTGGAGTATCGGAAAGTATGGTCGCGAAATATGTCATCCAGGCGCTGAAGCATTGTCGCTCTCGTCTTGATGTGGACGAAGTGTACACACGTTCGTGATTGTTGAAAGCTCGTGACCATCCGTCTTATACAGTAGACGCGCGCTCCACGTTTGGGCACAGTGCCGCCCAGAGAGTGTGCGACGGATGGATGGATGTCCGACGCCATTTCCCCACAATCCGCATCATCGCTCGAAGACGAGGCCCTGGAATGGGTTGTACGCCTTCACACCGGGCATGCCTCCGACCGAGATCGCCGGGCCTGTGAAGCCTGGCAAGCCCTGAGCCCTGCTCACCAACTCGCCTTCCGCAACGCCGAGGCCTTATGGAAAGACATCGGTCATGCAGGCGCGGCACAGCGTTCGCCAGGCCAAGCCACCCGGCCTGCCCGTCTCCATCGTCATCGATGGTGGCCGCGACTCCGACGATGGAGTCTTGTTGCCTGCTTCGTTCTCGCAACAGGGTGGTTCATCTGGGAACCTCTCCTTAATCAATACCGCCTCCAGACTGCCCATCATCGAACGGGAGTCGGGCAGCAAGAACAGATCGTGCTTCAGGACGGCAGTCGCGTCATGTTGAATACTGACACGGCGCTTAACGTGGCATTCTCCCCGGAACGGCGAGAGATTCGCCTCCTCACGGGAGAAGCTGCGTTTACGGTGACACCCGACCGAGGCCGCCCCTTCATGGTTCACAGCGGCGACGTCAGCACGCGCGCCTTGGGCACCCAATTCGTGGTCCACCTGCACCCCCATTCCGTCACCGTGACCGTATCGGAACACGCCGTTCAGGTCTCCACGTCTCTCACTGGCACGCGCACGCCGTTAGTCCTGCACGAAGGCCAGCAGGTTTCCTATTCCGAAGAAGGAGGATGGAGCCCGGCGCAGGAGGTCGATTCGAACCAGATCCTGGCCTGGCAACGCGGCAAGCTGATCGTCGAGGACCAATCCCTTGGAACCGTGGTGGAGGAACTCAATCGATACCGTGCCGGCCGAATCCTGATTCTGAATCCGTCCCTACGCACACTAAACGTCACCGGGGTGTTCGACCTCACCGACCCCGATGCGGCGCTACGGATGATCCAACGGACCCTACGCATTCACGAAACCAGCCTCGGTCCCTACCTGGTGTTGCTGCACTAGACGAACGCTCCCGACGTACTCCGTCTCTTTCCAGGACCGCCTCGTAAGATTTTTCACACAAACCGCATTTTTGTACTGCAAAGTTTTCGGCCCTGTCCGTCTTTACCTATGGAGCGCCGGTCCGCAATCGTCACGCCTCCGTCTAAATTTTTTCTGGCTTCATGGAGACAAGAACAGGGGGAATCATGCAGCTTTCATGGCACATCATCATCGCCGCGGTGTCGGCCGTGTTGCTTCAGTCGGCCGCCGCCCTGGCTGAGGCCGGTAACGACCGGCTGACCACGTATGAGCCACAGGTGTTTCTACTCGCACAAGCCTCGCCGGGCGGCGAGCCCTCGGAGGGGGCGGAGTTCAATATTCCGCCGCAACCGCTTGGTTCGGCCATTACCGCATTTGCCGATCAGGCGAACTATCGTCTGTTGGTTCCCGCGGAGATGGCGGAAGGCAAGACCACGAACGGGGTCTCCGGTCGTCACACACCAGAAGATGCGCTCGCGCTCATGCTTGCCGGGACAGGGCTCAGTTACCGGCTCACCGAGCCCCGCACCATGACGCTCGAACCGGCCTCCGCAGTGCTCCCAGCGGCATCACCACTTGCACAGTCGACTGCACCGGAACCGCGCAATCCGAATACGGAGGTCCCTCGATCAGCGAAGCCTGTGAAAGTGCCAGAAATCGTGGTGAAGGAAGTCGAAGATCGGGGATATACGGTGGACGAGTCCTCGACGGCCACACGCATCCCCGCGCCGATCCATGACACCCCGCGCTCAGTCGAAGTGGTCACCCGGCAAGTCCTGGATGATCAAAAAGTGATTCGTTTCAGCGAAGCCCTCCGAAACGTCAGCGGTGTCTCCCAGTCTAGTACACAGGGCGGTCAAGGCGGCACCTTCATGATCCGCGGGTTTGCATCGGAACTCAACGTGTTCAAGAACGGATTCCGCGACGACAGCAACTTCAGCGCCCGCGCGCAACGCGACATTATCAATATCGAGAGCGTGGAAGTCGTCAAAGGTCCGCCGTCGTACCTCTATGGCCGTTCCGATCCGGGCGGTGTCATCAACCAAGTCACGAAGGCGCCCCTGAAGGATCAATATTATTCCGCGGAAATGATTATCGGAAGTTACGGGTTGTATCGTCCGCAGATCGACATGGGCGGAGCACTCAACGAAAGCAAAACCCTCACCTATCGCTTCAACGGCATGTACGAGTCTGGGGGGAGTTATCGCGACGGCGTCAACACCGAACGCATCTTCCTCGCGCCGACCTTCGGGTGGGAGATGAGTTCACGCACGAACTTACGTTTCGAAGCCGAATATATGTACGACAGAGCCCCGATTGACCGAGGCCTCGTCGCCTTCGGCAACGGAGTCGCCCCAATTCCGGTCTCCAGCTTTCTGGGCGATCCATCCCGCAAACTGGAGACCCATCACGGGAAGGCCACAATCACCCTGTGGCACGACATCAGTAGCCTATTCCGGTGGCGGACCGCCTTCCGAACCGCCGTCACCAGCGGCCGCTACTCAAGCCTTGAATCCAACTTCCTGGTGGGAGCCGAGAGCGACGGCATTTTGAATCTGGCTCGGTACGAGCTTCCGACGACGGTCCAGAGCCACTACTTACAGAACGAACTCCACGGCAATTTCACGACCGGCTCGATCAAACACAAAACGATCATCGGTATCGAACTCGGCCGGGAAAACTCAGCCGCCACGGCCTCGGGAGATTTCGGCGGCGACACGAGCACGCCTGGAGCGTTCAGCTATATCAACATCTTCAATACGAACGATCGGCTGTTTCTGAATCCGACCCTCACGAAATTCAGCGATGCCAGCACACAAAACAACATCCTGGGCGCGTACTTCGGCGACCAGGTCGATTTGCTGGACAACCTGCACATGCACTTTGGCGGCCGGTTCGACCTCTTCGATCAAACCATCACGAATCATCCGGACGATTTCACCGCCACCAGGGGCCAAAACAACCAAACCGATACGGCCTTCAGCCCGTCGGTCGGCATCGCCTATCAACCGGTGAAACCCATCACGCTGTTTGCCAACTACACGGAATCGTTCGCTCCCCAGAGCGCCGGGTCGCGAAGCATCAACGGCACCCTCTTCAACCCCGAACGCGGCAAATCCTATGAAGGCGGTATCAAGTACCAGGCCTTCGGAGGGAAATTACGATCCACGGTCGCCCTGTTCGACATTAAGAAAAAGAATGTGCTGACGGCCGATCCGTTCAACGGGTTTTTCTTCTCCGTTGCGACGGGAGAACAGCGCAGCAAGGGTGTGGAATTCGACATCGCGGGACAGATCCTGCCCGGGTGGGACATCATCGCAAACTATGCCTACATCGACACGCGTGTAACGAAAGATCTGCTCTTCGCTGAAGGCAGCCGTGCTCCGAACAGCGCGCTACATCAGGGCAGCTTGTGGACCACCTACTTCTTCCAGGAAGGCATCGCGCAGGGGTTCGGCGCCGGTATCGGTATGTACGCGCAAGGCAAACGGAACGGGATTTTCCAATGTCAGGATCCCGCCAATTGCCAGGCGCCGTTCGAACTGGCCGGGTATGTCCGGATGGACGCCGCGCTCTACTATCGCAAGCAAGAAGTGTTCAACAAGACCAACCTGCTTGCCGCAATCAATTTCACCAATGTGCTCGACCACCGCTACTTCAGCGGCGCGCAGAACTTCCGCGAGATCGTCTACACCGGCGCGCCGTTTACGGCCATCGGATCACTCAAGTTCGAGTTCCATTGAGCGGGACGAAAGCTTGAGCCTTCTCCGCGAGGCGCGCGCCCGACCACGGGAGCGCGCCTCACACGTTTCAGACGCAGACAGAATTGCGCCTGAAACACGACAGGATCCACCTTTCGGATTCGCTACTGAGTCGCTTGGCTGAGTTGTGCCTTGAGATCGGCGAGGGAAATCACCACCAATTCGCCGCAACGGTGGCACTTCACGACCAACCCCCGCTTTTCGAGGCGAGCCGTGAGTCGGCCGCAGACACACCGTACGTCTTTACCTGGAAGTGACACTGGTGAGGCAGAATTCATACAGATATGGTCCAGCTACGCAGGGCAAGCAGCCACTAAAAGTAAGACGTATGAGATCACCGAAACCGTACCCTCATAGAGCCGAATAAAGCCGGCCGGCAGCATTTCCGGAATTCGAACATTCACCCTATCGCCCTGCATCTGGTAGGGTCAGCCGGCTGCGAATAAAACGGCACTCGAGCGGCATCACGAGCTCACACCAATGCATCGTAAGGCTTCACATGTCTGAGTGGTCGGAACGTCCAGACCTTGGCCCGCTCAGCCTGGCCTGCCCAACCGTGGACGAGAGCGCTCAAACGTCGACCGTCTCGCTTGACACCTTGATCGCGTTTGTCCGGATCGAACAGAATGAGTTGCTGCGCTTTTTTACCTGGAAGGTCAGATGTCCGTCGGCAGCAGCCGATCTGGTGCAGGAACTCTACTTGCGTATCGTCACCCTGACGAACCCTGAGAGCGTCAGAAACCCGCGCAGTTTTCTCTACACCACCGCCAAACACCTGGCCATTGATTACTTGCGAGGACAGGAACGCACTAGCTCACGGTCCACTCCTCTGGACCAAGCCGTGACCCTCCCGACGGATCTACCGGACGCGGAGACCACCCTTGATGCCAAACACCGATTAGCATCGTTACTTCAAGCCATCGACAGCATGCCGCCCAAACGGCGAGCCGTGTTCATCATGTTCAAGTTCGAGCAGAAGAGTTATCTGGACATTGCCCGCGAGCTCAACATTTCCATCAAAACCGTCGAACACCACCTCACAAAAGCCATGAGGTACTGCCGGGCTCGGTTTGAGGCGCAGCACCTATCCACCACCAGTGAATGAACCGCTCTTGAGTCGTCCTCGTAATCAGACTATTCTCAGATACCGCCTCCGCATGTCGCGTGACAGGCGCAGCCGGATGGACCATGCCTCAACCTGACGACATCGAGTCATCCCAACATCTTGCCCCGCAGCGCCCCTGGGAGGAAGCGAATGCATGGCTGCTCCGCATCCATTCCGGAATGATGTCGGAACAGGAGCGACGGGACTTTTCCGCCTGGCGAACTCGTGATCCCGAGCATGAGTCTCAGTTCCGACAGGCTCAGCACTTCTGGCAAGCCTTGGATGGGTTGGCAGACCAGGTCCGTCGAGACCCACCCCCTGCAGCGAACCCACCACCCCACAAGTCGCTCCCGCTGCCTGCTTCAACGCCGCCGAAATTCGATTATCGCCGACGCCCATGGGGAATGGCCCTTGCCGCCAGCCTGCTCCTGGCGACCCTCGGATTCAGCCTGTGGCCCAGCGTCGAATTCTGGCTGGCCGATTACCATACCCGTCCGGGAGAACACACAGCGGTGTCGTTGGCCGATGGATCCGTGGTTCACCTCAATACACGATCGGCATTGTCCGTTTCGCTCTCGCAGAACCGTCGCAGCCTGTCGCTGAAGCAGGGCGAAGCCCTGTTCGAGGTCGCACATGACCCCGCACGCCCCTTCGAGGTGACCGTCGGGGACGGCGTGGTGCAAGCGCTCGGAACGGTGTTTAATATCGATCGCCACGGGCGAGACACCGTCGTCAGCGTCTTGGATGGAACGGTCCGTGTCTTGCGCCGTGACCACTCGATCGACGTGCACGCAGGCTCCCGCATCATCATCGAAGACGGAGGGCGGGTTACTCACCCCGAACCCGTCAACCTCCCCAGCGTCACAGCCTGGCGCCGGCATGAGCTGGTCTTCGACCAGATGCCGCTGCACGAGATCATTGCGGAACTGAACCGGTATCGAACCGATATGGTGCTCATTGTCGACACCAGCCTTCGTACCCAAAAGTTGTCGGGAAGCGTCTCCCTGAACGATCCCGTCCAATCCCTGACCCTGCTGCAACGGGCCGCCCGGTTTCGCACGATCCAGTTGACGCCCTACCTCACGATCCTGGCGCGCTGACCCCTTTTTCCGTGACGAGCCGGCTGCGACCGTCCATTCCACACCACTCGCTCCACGCCTGTTTTGAAAATGATCATAAAAAAGAGTTCCAGAGAGTAGGGAATCGCGCCCTTTCGGATCGTCCTCTGTGTGTCGCAATTCCCTCGCATTTTGTATTCGTAGAAAGGAGAGGTTATGTACGTCATACCCAGGATGATCCTGGTCCTCCTGTGCGCGCTCGGTGTCGGCGCGGGCTTGTGCGGCACGGTTGCCGCCGAGCAGACCGCCTTGCGGGAGGAACCGGTCGAATTCAACATCCCCCCGCAGCCGCTCAGCCAAGCGTTACGCGCATTTCGTGATCAGAGCGGGATTCGATTCATTCACCGAGCGGAATTGATCCAGTCCGAGCAATCCGAAGGTGTCATAGGCCGATACTCATCCAAAGACGCCTTGTCGCTCATGCTCAAGGGAACCGGATTGGCCTACTACACAGCCGATGACGGAACGGTCGTGCTGGAGCGGGCTGCGCCTTCCGGCGCCTCGTCTGCCGCGGCGGCACCGTTGGTCGCCCTCGGCCCCGATGAACCAGTGACGGCGGCAGGCGCGGAAGAAGCGGTCAAGGTGCCGCTGGTCGAAATCATCGGTACGTCCGAAAATGCCCTCGACTACATTCCCGGCTCCGGCCGCGTGATTACCAAAGAGCGTATCGAACAGAACCATCGTCTCACCATCAATGAAGCCCTGCGCGAAGTGCCGGGCGTGCATGTCCGGGATGAAGACGGGTTGGGTATCCGACCGAACATCGGTATCAGAGGGTTGGACCCTACCAGGAGTCGCAAAGTGCACATCATGGAAGACGGGGTGCCGATCATGATGATGCCCTACGCCGATCCCTCATCCTATTACTTTCCCCCGATCTTTCGTTTCGATCGGATCGAGGTTCTGAAAGGAAGCGGGCAGTTGCTCTACGGTCCGCAAACCATCGGGGGCGTGATGAATTTCATCACCCGTATGCCGTCGGCCAAACCGGAGGGAAACTTTCAGTTTTGGGGCGGCAACAACAACTACTTCAACACCCACTTCGACTACGGAGGCACCTGGGGCAAAAGCGGCTACATGGTGGACTACACCCACTATCAGAGCGACACTCCGCGGTTCACCAATGTCAGGGCCAAGGTGGACGACATCACGTTCAAGACGGTCCAAGAGCTGAGCGACCGGACGCAAATCATGGCGAAGTTCAATTACTACCGCGAGGATTCCGGCATCGGCTACCAAGGGTTGACCGAATCTGAATGGGGCTCTCCACGCGGCCAAAACAGGCAGACCCTGTTCAAGAACGATCACTTCGATTTTCGCCGGATGGGCGCGCATGTGGCGGTCAACCACATGTTCACCGCCAACTTGACGTCGACCACCAACTTCTTCGGCCATTACATGTCCCGCGACTGGACGAGGCAGACGACACAGGGAGTCAACGCCGATGGGAGCCTCAACGGCGCTCTGCAGTTCGGCAACGCCATTCCCGCCACCGCCTTCGGGGCTGTCCCCGGCAATGCGCGGTTCACCAATGAACGGGAGTATTGGGTCTACGGGGTCGAATCGCGCTTCAAGTACGATCATTCAATTCTCGGGGTCAACGCGACGGCCGATTTCGGCGCACGCTACATGTACGAGCAGTCGGATCGAAAGCAATTTCGGAATACGGGATCAGGCATAGGCGTCACGTCGAGCTGCTTCTTGGCCGTGGCCGGCGCCACCTGTTTGAACGAAAACAACCTGCGGACGACCAACGCCTATGCGTTGTTCTTCCAGGAACGCCTCATCTTCGGTCAATTTACAATTACCCCCGGCGTGCGCGTCGAGCACATCAACTACGACCAATACGACCGGCTGCAGAACAGCGGCAACGGGGCGTTCGGGAAAGCCAATTTTACCGAAGTGCTGCCGGGAATCGGCGTCACATATGCGCCATTCAAGAACCACACGTTCTTCTTCGGCGCGCATCGCGGCATGTCGCCTCCGCAGGTCTCGGACGCCATCACGGGAACCGGGGCCGTCGTCGATCTGGGACCGGAATTGAGCTGGACCTACGAGTTGGGCACCAGGGGCAACCTGGCCAACTGGGCCGGGTATGAATTCACCCTCTTCCAGATGGACTTCGATAACCAGATCATCTCGCAGTCGGCGGCGGGCGGTACCGGCGCAACCCTGACGAGCGCGGGAGAGACCAGGCACCGCGGCATCGAATTCGCCACCAGCCTCGACCTCTGGGATGCGATGAAGGGACGGGATAAGGACCAGGATGTGACGCTCGATTTGAATTACACCTGGGTGGCTCAGGCCGAGTTCATCGGCACGCGCAACAGCTCGATCACCGGTGGGGCGCTCCTGCCCACGGAAGCGGCGGTCGTGAGTGTGAGCGGCAATCGGCTCCCCTACTCGCCCAAACATCTGCTGACGGCGGGGATCGGGTTTACCAACCGGGCATTCAGCCTCGGCGCGTTCAATGCCAGGCTGGAAGCGCAGTGCATCAGCGATCAGTTCGGAGACGACCGGAACATTGTCGCCCCGACGGCGAACGGACAACGGGGCATGGTCCGGGGATGGTGCATGATGAACGCATCGGTCAACCAGTATGTGAAGAAGATCAACACGACCTTCTTCTTCGTCGCCAAGAACATGCTGGATCAAGCCACCATCATGGATCGAACCCGCGGCATCTATCCTGGCCTCCCGGCGCTCTGGCAAGCCGGCGCCAAGTGGACGTTCTAGGCGAAGCCCCTCTCAGACGACCCCTCGTCCGCCGAAAGGCCGGACGGGGGTGCCCCCCTTCTCCGCCCATCCATCATGCCGGCGTGGTCCGGCAAGGTCGCATCCATGCGGTCAGGTGTGGTTTCCGGCCCGTCGTACGTCTCTTATTGTAGGACCGAAGCAGGTGCTCCGGCTTCGTGCGCCTATACAACATCGTTGAGCACGAGAACCGCGACGAAGGGACGAGATGATCGTACAAGAACTCAATCCGGTCCGTCTCCGTTCGGGGGCGCAGCGGCCTGCCGCTGCACATCCGGCCCCGTCAGCCCGCATGCCCCCACCCCCCCGCCGTTCCTGGAAAAAAATCTGGCTGCGCGTCCACTTATATGTGGGGTTGATAGGAGGAGGGTTGTTTGTCCTGACCAGTCTGACCGGCAGCCTGCTGGTGTTCTACAAAACCATCGATGAATGGCTGAATCCGGAGCAGGTGATCCGAACGGTCGGGACCGATCAACCTCTGAGCGACATCGTCGCGGGAGCCAAGACGGCACACCCGGATTGGTCCCCTCCTGACACCCTCATCTTTCCACTCCACGAGCGCGACACGTTCCATGCCTGGTTCAAGGATCCTGCGTCCGCTCCACCCAAAGTGCGTTGGCATGTCGTCGCCGTCGATCCCTCGACTGCCCGCCCCCTCAGCAACCGGGAATGGGGCAACTTCTTCGTCTCGTTCATCTATGAACTGCATCAGGAGCTGCTCCTGGGAAAACCTGGCGAGATCTTCGTCGGCATCTTGGCCCTATTTCTTCTCCTCTCGATCGGAAGCGGCCTCTATCTCTGGTGGCCGAGTCCGGGGAAGCTCCGTCGTGCCTTGACGTTTCAGACCGACGGGAGCCTCATTCGAAAACACTATGACCTGCATAAGCTCACCGGTCTGGTCGGAGCAATCCTCCTCATGCTACTTGCCCTGACAGGCTTCTATTTGGAGTTTCCCGACGCCGTCACCTCGGTCGTGCAATGGTTCTCACCGGTTCGAGAGACCGGACCTGAAGACCAGCCGCAATCCGAGTGGCAGGCTGGAGTGCCGACGATTCTTCCTGAACAGGCGATCGCGATCGCCCGCGCCACCTTCCCCGATGCTCGACCGATGTGGATGGGCCTGCCGCAGCATGAGCGGGACAGTTATTCGGTCGGGCTGAGACAACCGGAGGAGATCCGTCAGGCAGGAGGGCAGACCGAAGTCTGGATCGATCAATACAGCGGCGCGGTGCTTCGGGCGCAGGACTGGCGGGAGTTCACCGGCGGAGAAACCTTTCTCGCCTGGCTGTTCCCGCTCCATAACGGCGAAGCGTTTGGATTGACCGGCCGCTGGCTCATCCTTGTCGCCGGGCTCACGCCGCTGCCGCTCTATGTGACGGCATTGCGGATGTGGTGGTTGAAACAAGACGCCCATCGGCGTCGCCGGGAAAGTTAGCGCCCCAACGCCTTTACACTGACCGGGCGGCAGTCGGCACAAAGCCCATAGAGCTCCAAATTCTGCGCGGTCAGATGGAATCCATTCACTGACGCGATCTGCTGCCGCAGCCGTTCGATGGTCGGATCCTCGAATTCGACGATGTGTCCGCAGCCCGTACAGATGAGATGATCGTGCGCCCCTTTTGCAAACAGGTTATCGTACTGGGTTTCTTCATTGAAACGACGAGCCTGCGCAAAGCCTTTGTCGCACAACACTCGCATCGTCCGATAGATCGTGTTCAGCGGCGCACGCTGGCCCTGCCGATTGAGCCGGCGATACAACTCGCGAATCGTGATGTGCTCTTCCTGCAGAAAGGCCTGGACGATGCGTTCACGCTGCAGGCTCCAGTTCAGCCGCGTCCGGCCAAAACTTGTCCGGATGCGTTGAATGCCCTCGTCTAACCGTCGTTCCTGGCGGTTGCTTCGAGACAACCGGGTCACTACGTTCATTTGGCGCTTCTCCTGAATGGTCGAGCCCGGTAGACGGGCTGTCTGCACCGCCTCCTCTTAGTAAGACGCACGAGCTAGCGATCTCCATACCCAGACGTATGACTAGGGCCGAACGGGTCTGGAAAATGAGCATTCCCATTCGGACTACGGGGCACCTACTATCCACCGCATGTCGGAATTGACACAGCACGACCTGTCGGCGTTAGTCCGCGATCACGGGCCGGATCTGCAGCAGTTCCTCACCCGGCGCTTGGGCTGCGTCGACACGGCCAAGGATCTCGTGCAAGACACGTTTGTACGCGTGCTGCAGAACAGGTCTAGCGAGGTCCTCGGTAACCCGCGCGCGTTTCTCTTTCGGGTGGCGACGAATCTGCTCATCGATCACCACCGTCGTCAGCAACACCGGGACACCGTCACACTGGATGACCCTGATCGCCCGCTCGATCAGGCGGACCTCAGTCCTTCCATTGAACGGGTCGTGTGGTCGAAGCAGCAGGTGGCACGCCTCCAACAGGCCATTGAGGAACTTCCCCCGAAGTGTCGCCAGGTGTTTCTCCTCATCAAATTTCACCACTTCACCCATGCGGAGGTGGCAGTCAAACTGGGCATTTCCCAGAGTACGGTCGTCAAACATATGATCAAGGCGGTGGATTTTTGTCGGACTCGACTCGACAGGCCGTAACGCAGATGCCGGAGCCACATGGATGTTCAGGCGCCGTGACGCGTCTCCACTATTATGGGGATCCGGTTGAGACGCCAACGTGACAAGGCAGTGGTAGTGGCGCTACCATGACCCACCCGATGGGCACAGCAGAACCCAACAGCGTTGCGTCAGCGGCATCCGCCTGGCTGGTCCGGATTGAAACCGGCACCGTCACGGCCGACGAGCGTCGGCGCTTTGCCGAATGGCTGGCCGCAGACCAGGCCCATCCCGCCGCCTATCGTGAAGCGGAACAATTCTGGCGCTCATTAGATGGCCTAAACCCGGACGATATCCGCGAACTGGATCGATACCTGCCTCCAGAGTCGGACTCCGAGAGGCCCGGAGCAACGCATTCCTGGCGGCGACTCACCGCAATGGCCGCCTGCGTCCTGCTGGTCGCAGGTGCCGGTCTCTGGTTGGCGCTCGTCCTCTGGCCGCTCGGAGACTATCGCACCGCGGTGGGAGAGCAGCGCGCCATTACGCTACCCGACGGCTCAATGGTGCGACTCAACACCGACACCGCACTGTCGATCGCCATGACCGATGGCACACGCCGCCTCACCCTCCACCGCGGGGAAGCCTTCTTCACCGTCGCCCCGGATCGGGCCCGCCCCTTCGAGGTAACGGCCAGTGAGGGCACCATCCGCGCGTTGGGCACCGCATTTAACGTCCGAACGGACGGGGTCCAGACGACGGTCACGGTGTCCGAACATAGTGTGCGCATTCGCGTGGGGCACGAACCGCCCATGGACGTCCAAGCCGGCGAACAGCTTCGCTATCAGCCGAACGGATGGCTTGGATCAGTGGAACAAATCGACCTGAACCGCACCTTGGCGTGGCAACAGCATCGCCTCGTGTTCGAGGATCAACCGTTGCCGGAAGTGCTGGAGGAAGTCGCCCGCTATCGTTCAGGCCGGTTTGTATTCCTGCGAGATCAGTCACTCAACAAGCTGTTGGTCACTGGTTCCTTCGATACCGAGCGACTGGACCGCTTCCTTCCCGCCCTTGAGGAAAGCCTCCCGATCCGCATCGTGACCTTCGCCGACCGCCTCATCCTGCTGTATCGAAGCCGCATCACAAAATCGTAATTTTTTCTTTCCACACTAGACCTTGTTCTGTGTCCGTCCGTCGTAGTCAGTGAGCCGCGCGCCGGCTCACCCATCTCTGGTATCACGACGGAAAGGACGAGATATGTTCGTAACAGTGTTCTTCTGGGGCCTGTTGATGATCTCCGCGGCTCCGAACCTCTGGGCGCAGGACAACCCCGCGCCTGCGTCATCGACGCAGGCATTCGCCATCACGCCGCAGCCGCTCTCTTCCGCCTTGCTGCAATTTTCCGGCATGACGCAAATCGAGTTGCTCTACGACGCGGCCATGACGCGCGACATCGCGACGCAGGGCGTCTCGGGCGAATACGCGCCCGAGGAGGCCCTCCGGATTCTCCTCCGGGACACGGGGCTCTCCCCGCGAACCACGACATCGGGCAGCATCACGCTCGAACGGATGTCCGGCCCTCAATCCCTGTCTTCTACCGGTTCGTCGAGCCTCGCGGCAGCTCCCGAGGCCTCGTCTCGACCGGCCGCACAGCAATCGGTGAAAGTCCCTGAAATCGTCGTGAAGGACATCCATGAGCGAGACGACGATGCGCAGACCTATGTGGCCGAGGAATCCACGACGGCCACCAGGACCGACACGCCGATTCGCGATGTCCCGCAATCCATTCAGGTGATCACACGCAAGGTGATCGAAGAGCAACGCACGTTCCGGTTGCAGGACTCGTTGCAAAACGTGTCGGGCATCAATGCGACGGAATCCGCTGCGTCACTCTACGATTCATTGATCATCCGAGGATTCGACGCCACCTCGCGCAGTTACTTCCGAAACGGCCTACTCGATCCGTTCGCACAATTTACGGCCTCAGACACCTACAATGTTCGCCGGCTGGAAGTGCTGAAGGGGCCGGCCGCTGTCCTATACGGACAGGGAGATCCAGGTGGAGTGATCAACATTGTGACGAACAAGCCGTTGCCGAACGCGGCCTATTCGGCCAATGTGACATTGGGGAATTTCCACTTCTACCGCTCGGAACTCGACGCCACTGGCCCGCTCAACGTCAGCAAGACGGTCCTCTATCGGTTGAACGTGGCGGGGCAAAAGGCCGGCAGTTTCATGGACTACGCCAATCGCGACATGGCCGCGATTGCGCCGAGCATCACGTGGCTCATGAGTTCACGGACCACGCTGACAGTCGAGGCCGATTACTTACGCCGCTGGAGCAACGATCCCTACGGTCTCCCGGCGCAGGGCACGTTCCTGCCGAATCCGAACGGCACGATTCCGCGCAATCGCGCGACCACCCTGGGCGACTTCAGCACGTTCAACCGCACCTCCTATCGTTTCGGCTATGACCTGACACATCAGTTCAATGACAAGTGGTCTCTGCGTAACGCGTTTCGGCATACGATCGCGGAGGACGACCGCAATAATCTCTATGCTGGATTCGGCGGTGTCCTCGAACCGGATTTCCGCACTATCCAGCGCTTCCAGGTCCTGCAGCCCGGCGTCGCCAGGAGGCACGCCAATTCGATGATCACGAACCTGGTCGGTCATTTCCGATTGTTCGACATGGAGCACACGCTCTTGACCGGTGTGGAGTTACGACAGGAGAAAACCGACCAGTCGATCTACACCGTTGCCGAAGCGCCTCCCTTGGACCTCTTCGCTCCCGATTACTCGCTGCCTCCGCTCCCCTTCACGGGGGATCGCGTGAGCTTCAGAGCCGACAACAAGACGGCGGCCGTCTATCTCCAAGATCAAGTCACGATTCTGCCCAATCTGAAATTTATGGGCGGCCTTCGCGTCGATTATGTCCACCAATTTCAACAATCCGTGGGTGCGCCTCAGCAGACCTCGGACAACCACGCGGTCAGCCCGCGACTCGGCCTCGTGTACCAACCGATCGAACCGGTCTCTCTCTATACATCATGGACGAAAGGCTTCCAGCCCAGCTCTGCCGCGGCTTTCAATCCGAACGGCGAGTTGTTCAAGCCGGAACGATCGACGCAGTACGAAGTCGGCGTGAAGACCTTCTTGCTCGACAACCGCGTGTCGGCCACCTTGGCCTGGTTTCACCTGACCCGTGAAAACCTTGTGACGCCGAGTCCCGACCCGGCCCTCGCGCTGCAGGGCTTCTCGGTCCAGACGGGCGAGCAACGCAGCCAAGGCATCGAGTTAGATATCACCGCGCAGCTCTCGCCGGGGTGGAACATCATCACCGGGTATGCCTATACCGACGCCGAGGTGACCAAAGATAACGACACCTCGCTGGTGGCCAAGCGGTTGGCCAACGTGCCCTATAACAAGTTCACCCTGTGGTCGACCTACCACATCCAGGATGGACCGTTAAAAGGCTTCGGCGTCGGCGGAGGACTCTTCGCCTACACGAGCCGCAATGCTTCGATCTTTGGAGACCAAACCGAAATGCCGGGTTACATCCGCGCCGATGCGGCCCTCTACTACAATCATGACCTGCAGAAGGGCAATTGGGTGGGAGCGAAGAGCGCGCATATTGCGCTCAATCTGAGAAACCTCTTGGATCAGCGATACGTCGCCACCTCCTACAACGGGTCCAACACATTTTTCTACGGCGAGCCGCGCACCGTGTTGGCCACCGTTGGCTTGAGGTTCTAAACCATGCCGCGGATCTTGTTGGGAGGGGGACTGCTGCTTGCACTCCTGGCCGGCTGCGCCGAAGGCCGGTGGGTGCAAGCGGGCAAAACCGACGCGCACACGCAGGACGATTGGGAGCAATGCAAGGCGGAGGTGCTCTCGGGGCAGGAACATCAGAAAGACACCATGGCCGGAGGCATCAACTTGAGCGGATGCATGCAGGCGAAAGGTTATCGCTATGTCGACGGTCAGCCGCCGCAACGCTCCAGAGGCGATACCTCAGCATCCCACTGAGCCCTGACGAACGGAGACGCCTATCTCTGCTTATTGACTCGATCTTGTGATTCGGCCAGCATACATCGCGCTCCAGATCGAGTCCGACGCCACCCACATTTTGCCCCCATTCCTCGCCAAAGAGATTCCCATGAAAGGCTATCTCGTTCACATCGAAGACGCGACACGCGACAACCAGCATGACCGCCGGGTACTCTTTACGCCGCAGCACTCCCAACTGGTGTTGATGAACATCAAGCCCGGAGAAGAGATCGGAGAAGAAGTCTATGAATCGGACGCCCCCCTCAGCATGCATGGTCGAGTTTATTCAGACCTTTCCGCCCCATCCAAATGAGTGATCAGAAACCGCTCCATCTCACGGAAGAACGTGACACGGTCGTCTTGACGGCTGAGGTGATGATCGCCGTCCGGCAGTTCGACATAGCGTAGGCGGGTGAAGCCTGCATCTTTCAAGGCCTCGACCATGGCGCGGGATTGTTCCACCGGCACAACCCGATCCTCCGCCCCATGCACGATCAGGAGCGGGGTGCGTATCGTGTCCGCATGGTTGACCGGCGAGGTGGCCTTCAGCCGATCGCGATCGGACCACCAGGCGCCTAACTGCCGCTCCGCTCCCAGCTCATACCCCAGGAACTGCCGTTTGTCCGTCAGCAACGCGCGGAGGTCCGACACTCCCGCAAAGCTCACCGCGCAACGAAAGAGTTCCGGTGTCTTGACGACTCCCATCAATGCCGCGTACCCCCCATAACTTCCACCCACGATACAGATGCGTTCAGGGTCCGCAATGCCCTGCTCGATCGCGTAGCGTGCGGCATCCGTCAGATCATCCTGCATGTCGAGTCCCCAGCGCTTGAATCCCGCTTGTAAAAACTCCCCGCCGTAACCGCTGGACCCCCTGAAGTTCACTTGCAGCACGGCCCAGCCGCGACTCACGAGAAACTGGGTCCAGTAATCGAAATCCAGCACGTCTCTACTGGCCGGACCACCATGGGGAAACAAGACCATGGGCCCATGCTGCCGTTCCTGAGTCGGACGAGTCACGTACCCATGCAAAACCGTGCCGTCTCTGGCCTTGAGAGTGACCGGCATGGGTTTGACCAGTTCCTTCGGGACCAGCTTCGGATACCCATCCACCATCAACGTGAGCCGGTTGAGATCCTCGTCGAACAGATACCATTGAGGCGGTTGCGTCGCATGGCTGGACACGACGATGTGTCGGCGACCATCCCGACTGCTGTCCTGGATGTCATTGATGCGTCCAGGAAGGGCCAGATCAACCCGGGTCTGCAGTTCTTTCGCATCAGGATTCCAATAGAGGCCGGCAGATTCGTCGAAACGACTGTGAACCCCGACGACGCGTTTGAGCCAAGACGAATAGATGAGACCGCCCTCGATGTCGTACGTCGCATGGGATGCGCGGAGTATCGGCGGCAGATGCGGTTCGGATAGGTTGATGCTGTAGACTGCGGTTCTTCCATCGAGAGGTTGTGCCACAAACAGAATGTTGGGATCCTCGTCAAATCCCAGAGGGGTGAGCTCCGGTTCACGCAGCGCATCATACTTCCGCAACGTCTGCCAGCGATCCTGGCCTACCGGTTTCACCAGGATGTGGACGATGGTCCCTTCAACGGCCGTTCCCAACCGCACAACCCCCTGCCGGTCCGCCATCCAATACCGCATCCCATACGTACTCCTTTCGATCAACTCCCGGCTGCCGGTGTACACATCCAATTTGTAGACATCGGGATAGGTGTGGTGGTCGAGATCGAGTGCGATCAGGACGGATCGGTTGTCCCCGGGAAGTTTGCCGATGACCCTATCCTGTAACTGCGGGAGATACTCCCTGGCAAAAAAATTATGGTCGCGACTCGGAGCGATCAGGTTCGTCTTGAGATTCGACCCGTCGCGATTCATGGCGAAGAGGCGTGTCTCCGTCCATCGGAGATTGCTCCACCCATCATCTGCCCCCACGCCCACCAGCAACCGTTCGTCATTGACCCAGTCACACCATCGAATTGAGTACCGCTTGTTGTCGCTCGCCAAGAGTCTTCGAACATCCTTGCCGTCGTAGGTCGTCACCACGAGATAGGTCTTACCCGCGGCAGTATTTTGAATGGAGGCGATATGCTCCCCCGACGGCGACAGCGTCATCCTGCGTACCAGCGGGAGGGACGCAAAGACGTTCAGGGGAATACGACCGGGGACCTCATCCAGCACATCTGCCGGAAGTGGCTCGGGTATCGCTTGTCCAGTCCCCTTGCAGCCGGCGATCAAGGCGACCAGCAGGATCGTCACGAACGTACACAACTGCTTCGACTTCAGTGGCTGATCAAGAAACAGGGTCGCGCGCAGAAACATCATGGCATGAGACCAGGGATCACGCGGCATGGGATCTTCTCCATCGAGCACAGCGCACAGGCACGTGAGGTGAGCGAACCAAAGTCTAAGAAGAGACTTCACAACGGTCAATACAACGATCGATTTCTGCACGCGAGTTCATGCTCTTCCCTTCCGATCGCTAAGACACTTGAACGACTGCCTCGCGACATTTATTCCGCAATGACCGGCTAACGACCTGTGCATCCTGATCCGCATGTGCTGCAGCTTGTAGGACAATGAGTCGTCGCCCTCCCTCAGGCCGCTTCCTGTTGACGATCTCTCGCCTGGATGTGTGGAATTGCCCGATTGATACGTCTACTGCAGTAAGAGCCCATACGCGGCTCCTATCGCCGGCTGCTCGAAGGACCCAAATGCCATGACGATCAAGGTCCGGCGAACCTTGGCTGATCGAGTGGCTGGGGACGGCCATTGACCGAACGATCGCGACGGGGCAATCAGAACGATCTACTTTCACACGAAAGGAAGAGACGATGAATTGTCTGAAATGCAGTGGATACATGATCATCGAGCGCGTGCTGGATTTTTATGCCAAAGAGGCCAAATGGCGCTGCATCAACTGCGGGGCGACCAAGGATACCCTCGCCTCGCTCATGAAGGCCCGCAACACCTCGACTGCATCGAACCCGAGTAGCTGAGCCCCTGGTTCTTCGCTTAGGCCTACTGAAACACAATCTCCGGCAATCGAGCATTCCCTTTACAGCTCCTCAGAAACTATTGTTCTCCTGTCTGGCTTCATGCACTGGGATCCATGCGGAATATGTGGGCCGCGTGAAATCCCGGATTCTCGAAGCGCATGCGATCACGTACCTCCTTTGTCAGCACTGAACCGTGGGTGAAACAGGTGCCAAAGGCATTCATCGATGCATCAGGCGCATTCATCTCAATGAGAGGGCGAGATATTGTCCACAACGCATTGAATATACACATTAAAAATTTTTTCCTCCCAATGTGGTGCAGAATCCAGCATCTCATACGTCATAACTAGATGAACCTGTGTTTCGACTTTCGTCTTGCCACGGGATAAGGGGTTTAACCTTCTAAAGGATTACCAAGTGGACAGCCTTAAGCACGTTGTGGATTACGGGATTATCGGGCTCCTGCTGGCCCTGAGCCTCTGGGCGGTGGCGGTGGCCGCAGAGCGCTGGATCTTCTATCGGCGCATCGACCTCCGGGGATACCGCTCCGAGGAAGAATTCGAGGTGGCGCTCACCAAACGGTTGGTGGTGATCGGCACCGTGGCGGCGAACGCCCCGTACATCGGCCTGTTGGGAACGGTGCTCGGCATCATGCTGACATTCCACACAATGGGGTCGTCCGGCACTATGGCGGTTCAGACCATCATGGTGGGCCTGAGCCTTGCGCTCAAAGCCACCGCGGTCGGCCTGTTGGTGGCGATCCCCTGTGTCGTCCTGAACAATGTGCTGCGTCGCCGAGTCACGGAGTTGATGACCCAGTTTAAGGTCCAACATGGGACGTGATATCGACCAGATCAACGTGATTCCTCTGGTCGACGTGATGTTGGTGTTGTTGGTGATTGTGCTGACCACAGCGACATTCATCACCACCGGCCAGGTACCTGTCCAGCTGGCGAAGGCCAAGGAATCAGGCGACCGCAAGGACGTCCCGCTGGTGATTACCCTCACAGCGGAGGGGTCGCTGTTCATGAACGACCAGCCGGTGCCACCGGACGGACTGCGGATCGTGCTCAATTCACAGTCGCGGGAATCGTCCGTGTTGGTACGCGCCGATCGAGTCACCGTCCTGGACAGATTTGTGTCCGTTGTCGATGAGATCCGCAGCTTAGGCTTTCAACAGGTCAATCTCGAGGTGGTTCGCTCATGAGCCTGGCGCTACCATTAGATTCTTCACAGCGCCAACGGGCCTCGCTCTGTTGGGCCTTCTCCATGTCGATCCACGGCCTGTTCGTCGGCATGGCGGTCTTGTTGCTCACGGAAATGCCGCCGCCGCCCCCACCCGTCTTCAAGTGGGATGTCGCCGTGGTGCAAACGCCGCCGCCTGCGGCGGAACCAGCACCCCCGCCATCAGTCGAGTCGCAACCGCCGCCTACGCCTCAGCCGGTGACGCCGCCCAAGCCCAAGCAGGTGCCGGTCGCCAAGGTGCAGCCCGTCGTCCGGCAGGTACAGGAGGTGCTACAACCGCAACCGATTCAGCAGATCCAACCCGTTCAGCAGGTGCAACCGGTCCTAGAAAGCCTGCCGGTGCAAACCGCACAGACCGTGCAACAGGTCACGACTCAACAGGTCGAAACCGTCGCGCAGACAATTCAGGAAACGGTCAGTCCTACGTCTGAAGTCGTGCAGACGGTCGTGGACACCACCGCGGTCGTTTCGGAAACGGCTCCCGTCATACAACAGTATTCGACACCCCAAGCAGTCGCCTCATCCGCACCGGTGACCAGACAAGTCGAGGCCAGCACGCAGGTCGCGGCGGTGGTCAGCGACGTGCCGGCGGTGGAATCGGCCCCCGCCCCGGTCGAGGCTCCACCGCACATCCGACAGGAGATCGTGCAGCGCCCGGTTCAAACCGTGCAGCAGCGAGTCGTGAAACAGCGGGAGGTTCACACGCGCCCAGGGGAGCGCCCGGACTACGGCTGGCTTTCTCAAGCACTGTGGTCCTCGGTCGATCAACGCAAGCGTTACCCGGCCGAAGCCAAGCGAAACCATTGGGAGGGCCGTGTCATCCTTCGTCTCACGATCGAACAGCGCGGCGCGGCGGTCCATTTGCTCAATTTGTCGTTGGAAGAAAGTTCCGGCCATTCAGTGCTGGATCGCCACACGCTCGACATGGTGCGCAATGCCTTTCCCCTCAAGGTGAAACATGAAATGGCGCAGTCAAAACTTGAACTGGATCTACCCTTTTCGTACCGCATGGAATAATCACCCTCTAGACCACGCAACGGAGATTCTTATGTCATTACGTCGTTCATGCTTGCATTCGCTCTCTCTCGTGACAGCCGCGTCCATCGCCACCCTGAGCTCCTGGGCGGTCGCGCCCACCTTCGCGCAGCAGAACGGAGACAAACCGTTTCATGCTCTCGTGACCGATGCCAAGGACATGCAGACCGACTTGAAAAACGTCGTGTTTTATTGGGAAGAGAAGGTGAGTGAGACATCGTTTATTCCCCATGAATTGAAACACCTCCCGGTAAAGCGCGGCACCGCCACGGTCAACATCAAGTTCAACGGGGTGAAGCACATCGAGGTGACGCCGGGCGCAGACAAGACGCCGCCGTCACTGCACATCACCCTGACCAGCGGCAAGACGGGAGATTTTCCTCTGGCCATCGACGGGAGCTTCAAAGGCGATTCGGACTTCGGCCAGGTCGACCTTCCGGTGCAGGGCGTGAAAAAGCTCGAGTTCAAATAGGCCGGCCCTGTCGCACCTGAAACACGTCTGTCGCCGCCGGTCCGGAGGATCAGGAGCGCCGTCGCACCACTCATGACTCCTCGTCGCACCACCTACCTGTTGCTCTTCGCGTTGACGGCGATCTTCGTCACGTATGCCGTGAAATGGACCGGCTTGACGCCGGTCCCCGCCTCAGGCGTGTCCGGCACTCCCACCACGGGCACGGCCGTCGTGCTGGCGCCGGTGACGATCGATCGCATTCGGCACACCATCAGAGCGGTCGGCACCTTACGCGCCAACGAAAGTATCCTGATTCGTCCGGAGATCGCTGGACGCATCCGCCAGGTCTGGTTCGAAGAAGGCCAGGCCGTGGGAAAAGACCAGCTGCTGATCGATCTGGATGATTCGGAACTTCAGGCGGAACTCGCTCAGGCCGCGGCGCAACTCAAAGTCAGCCGGCTCACCTATGAACGGCTGAAACAACTCGACTTGGATGGGAAACGGTACATCACGAAACAGCAACTCGATGAAGCGGCCGGCGCACTCCAGGTGTCCCAGGCCAACCACGCCCTCTATGTCACCCGGTTGGCCAAAACGAAAATTCGCGCCCCGTTTTCCGGTATGACCGGAATCCGTCGGGTCTCCCCCGGCGACTTCGTCGGCTCGGGTCTCGACATCGTGAACCTGGAAGATCTCGCCCAGCTCAAGATCGACTTCAAGGTCCCGGAAACGCTGTTGCGCCATCTGGCGCCGGGGCAGCCCATCGAGTTGACGACGGATGCCTACCCTGGCGAAACCTTCCATGGCGCCGTGTACGTGATCGATCCCCAAGTCGAGATGACCACCCGATCCGTGCAGGTGCGCGCCCGCATCCCCAATCCGCAGCAGCGTCTCCGGCCCGGCATGTTTGCCCAGGTTCTCCTCACGTACGGCCAGGAGGAACGTGCGTTGTTGATCCCGGAAGAAGCCGTGGTGCCGAAACAGGAGAAGACCTACGTCTACCTGGCGCGGGAGGGCACCGCTCAACAACGGGAAATCACCCTGGGCACACGCACCAGAGGCTTCGTTCAGGTCCTCAACGGACTCACGGAACAGGATACGGTCATCCGCGTCGGGCATCACAAGCTGCAGGAGGGCGATCCCATCATCGCTTTGACGGAGCCCTCCCGCTGACGCCCCACGGCACACATACATGAAATTGTCCGTCCTCTCCATCGAGCGTCCGGTCCTCGCCACCGTTGCGACGCTCTTGCTGATGCTCTTCGGTCTGCTGTCGTACTCACGACTCCCGATCCGTGAGTATCCCGACTTCACCTTCCCCGTGGTTTCCGTGCTGACCGTGTACCAGAGCGCCGACGCCCAACTGGTCGAAACAGACATCACCTCGGTGCTCGAGGATGCGTTGAGCGGCGTCGAGGGACTGCGAACCTTGCGGTCGACCAGTCGAGAGGGCCTCTCCACCATCAGCCTCGAATTTGCCCTCACGCGCAACCTGGATGCCGCCGCCAACGATGTGCGCGACCGCGTGGCCAGAGTGCAATACCTCTTGCCTCAGGGCATCGAACCGCCGCTGGTCATGAAGGAGGACAGCGAATCGGACGGCATCATGTGGCTCGCGGTGATCAGCGACCGCCACAGCGAATTGGACATCACCGACTTCGCCCAACGTCAGCTGAAGGACCGGCTCGCGCCGCTGCCGGGCGTCTCCAGCGTGGTCCTCGACGGGGAACGCCGTTATGCGATGCGGATCTGGCTGGATCCGGATCGGCTCGCCTCCCGGCTCCTGACGGTACAGGACGTCGAGAACGCCCTCCACACACAAAATGTCTCCATGCCGACCGGTCGCATCGAAAGCACCCAACGGGAATTCAGCGTGCGGATGGGGGGCGGGTTGGAGCGCCCGGAGCAGTTCAATCAGTTGATTTTGGCCTATCGTGACGGCTACCCGGTCCGCCTGCAGGACGTGGGGCTCGCCGAAATCGCCGCAGAAGACGAGAGAAAACTGGTGCGCGTCAACGGCAAGCCGGCCATCGGGCTGGGCATCATGAAACAGTCGAAGGCAAATACACTGGAAACCGCTCGGGCCGTCAAACGCACCCTGCCCTCGTTGGAAGCGCTTCTTCCCGAAGGCATGCAACTCGTCACCGCGTTCGACAGCTCGATCTACATTGAGCGATCGCTGCGCGAAGTCTACCAATCCGTCGCGCTCTCCGTGATCCTCGTCGTCCTGGTCGTGTTCCTGTTCCTGCGGAGCGCCCGTGCCACGCTGATTCCCACCGTGGCGATTCCCGGCTCAATCCTAGGCACCTTCGTCCTGATGCAAGCTACCGGCAGTTCGATCAACACGATCACGTTGCTGGGCTTCGTGTTGGCCATCGGACTCGTCGTGGACGACGCGATCGTCGTGGTCGAAAATGTTTACAGGCGCATCGAACAGGGGTTGACGCCCAAGGAAGCCGCCGTCGAAGGGAGCCGGGAAATCGGGTTCGCCGTGATCTCGACCACATTGACGCTCGCGGCAGTCTTCTTTCCGATCATCTTTCTCCCCGGCATTGTCGGCCGGCTGTTTTCGGAGCTCGGCATCGCGGTCGCCGGGTCCGTGCTGCTGTCTGGCTTCATCGCCCTCACCCTCACGCCGGCTATGTGCGCCCGCCTGTTGAGTCGAACCGTCGTGGCCGGCTCGTCGGCAACAGGGTCGGCGTTGGATAGTGCCGCTTGGCTGCAATGGCTCACCGGGCGTTATCGCTCGGCCCTGGAGACGACCTTGACTCGGCCTTCGCTGGTACTGCTCGCGGCCCTTGTCTCCTTGGCTGTGAGCGGCCTGCTCCTCTGGGCCCTCCCGAGCGAACTCGCGCCGCTGGAAGACACGGGCTGGTTCGCCATCCACGTCAACACCCCGGAGGGGTCCACCCTCGACTACACGGACCGTTATACCAAGGACACCGAGACGACGGCCGCGCGCATTCCCGAGATGGATTCCTACTACACCGTCGTCGCGCGGGGCTGGCGCCCCACGCTGGTGACCCGCGCCGTCACCTGGGTCACGCTGAAGGACTGGTCCGATCGCGACCGGTCGCAGCGAAAGATCGTCGACGAGGTAGAACCGGCCCTGTCGGCCATCCCCGGCGCGAGCGTCTTCGCGCTCAACCCTCCGCCCTTCAATCAGGAGGACAGTAAGACGCCGGTCCAACTGGTGGTTCGCGGTCCGACCTATGACGTGCTGGACAAGATCATGACGCAGGTCCGCCATGACACGGTGAACCATCCGGCGTTGGTGAACATCGAGAGCGACCTCGACCTCAACAAGCCCGAGCTGCGAGTCGACATCCGCCGTGACAAAGCGGCAGACCTCGGCATTCCGGTGGAGACCATCGGACGGACCTTGGAGGTGTTCCTCGGTGGACGGAAAGCCTCCATGTTCATGCGTGAAGGGAAGGAATATCCCGTCATCATCCAGATGCGGCCCCAGCATCGCGGCACCAAATCGGACATCGACCGCCTGCACGTTCGCGGGACGCAGGGGGATTTGATCCCTCTCAGCAACCTCGTCTCATTGAGCGAAACCGTCGCCCCCAAACAGCTCAACCACTATCAAAAACTGCGCGCCGCCACGATCAGCGCCGGGGTTGGTCCCGGCTCCACCCTCAGCCATTCGGTGGAGTCATTGGAACAGATCATCCGCACCCATCTCCCCCCCGGTGCCAGCATCAGTTACGCAGGCGAAACCAAAGAGTTCAAGGAGTCGTCCGGCAACCTCCACTTCACTTTTGTGCTGGCCCTGCTGGTCGTCTATCTCATTCTGGCGGCGCAGTTCGAGAGCTTCCGCCATCCGATCACCGTCCTCGTGTCGGTGCCGCCGGCCCTGGCCGGTGCCTTGCTGGCCCTGCTGCTGTTCCGAGGGACGTTGAACATCTACAGCGAAATCGGCTTGATGATCCTGATCGGGCTGGTCACGAAAAACGCCATCCTCATTGTCGAGTTTGCCAATCAACTGCGGCAGGACGGCCGTCCGACCCAGGTGGCCATCGTCGAAGCCGCAGCCCTGCGACTTCGGCCCATCATCATGACGACGATGTCCACCATCCTGGCCGCTCTCCCCTTGGCCTTGGCCGCCGGTGCCGGCGCCGCAGGCCGGTGGCACATCGGCCTCGTCGTCATCAACGGTCTCGTGCTCTCGACGCTCCTCACCCTGTTTCTGGTACCCATGATCTATACGATGTTGACTGAGACCTGGGCGGCTCGACGTGCCGTAACGACCGGACCCGGTCCCGGCACAGTCCTGCCGAGCCCCACGCATTCCGAGGGGTAGGACACAACAGATCCTATTCCAAGAGGCGAGCGCATGAGGAGAGATGATGCGGGATGGCAGCAAAGACGGCCTGCTCAATCCCGTCTGACTCGAGCAGGCACTCTCTATTGAGAGGCGATCGGTTGCGCTCAGCTCCTCGCGGGCTCAATGGCTGCGAGTGCTTCGCCAATGTGCTGATGGGCGTGGATGCTATGGACTGCATCCATATGGTCCCCGTCCACTGTTTCCACCGAGACTGGTCCTGTCGTATGTTCCGACCATACACCGTAACGCGTGAGGATAACGGCGAGCCTAGTTCCACGTCTCTGTACAGTCACCGAATCCGGCCATGAACCAATAGAGTTCTGACCTCAGCTCCCCACATCGGGCTCGACGGTTCGGCTCGATATCCCTTCTCCACGCAGACAAGCCGTTCGATCCTTCAGGGCGCCTCATTGACGCTGTCGGAATACTCGAAAACAGATGCGGCAATTGACAGGCTTTTTAGTATTCGATCGAGCGTGTCATGGACCTGAGGGTCTCCAAGCAGATGCATGTGATCACTGTTCGCAGTATGAATGTCTACACCTCCCGTCGTATAGACAGCCCAATCCACAGGAGCGCCGCCATACCGGTGTAACGTCTCGTCACACCACCAACCCGTGATTGACGCCATGATGGGCGCGCATCGGATCGCTTCCATAACGGCGCGCGTCCCCTGTGTGATCGCACAGCTACGCACGACGACGTCCATGGGGAGATCTTTCGGTACATATCCACGACATGCCGCCCAACGAATGGCATGATTGAGGCGTTGATGTTCCGGCAGTTCCTGTAACTCCTGCTGCAGCCTGTGCAACTCCCCTGCATCCAAGGCGAGGATCTCCCGTTGGTGTTCTTCGGGGAGACACAACAAATACGGACTGAGACTTTCAAGCGCCTCATCATCTTTGGCTCGCATCTGGACATGAGTATCCATGATGCCTAAAAATTCTACGATTCGCCCACATCTTTCCAAAGTCTGAGCAGTCGCAAGGGCAATGACTCCACCTTTTGACCAACCAATCAAATGGAACGCGCCCTCGGGTTGGAATTCAATGAGCATGTCGGCATATTCCTCGGCAAACTCGGTCAACGAGAGGCCCTCGCGCCTTAAATCCCAGAAATCGCTCGTATCAATCCCGAACACGGGCTGCTCGAGAGAAAGTGCAGCCGCCAATGGACGATAGGTCAAGACATGGCTGCCGGAAGGATCAAAACAATACAAAGGGGGACGAGTGCCGGAGGGCCGAATCGGAATCAGCCGTGACGCAGTGGTCGGCCTTTGATGATATCGCTCAATAGCACCTGCGAGTTCAACGATGGTGGGACATTCAAAGATGATCCGTAATGGAAGGTCAGCGTGAAACATCTTTCGAAGTCGTGACATGATTTGAGTCGCGAGCAGAGAATGGCCTCCGAGATCAAAGAAGTTATCAGAACGGCCGGCGCGCGGGCAGCCTAACACCTCCATCCAAATATCGGCCAGCAGGGCTTCCGTCGGCGTTTGGGGGGGACCATACGTCGCGCGTGTATTCCCAGCTTCCGGCGCCGGCAATGACTTCCGGTCGACCTTACCATTCGCTGTCAACGGCAACGCGTCGAGCGACACCACCAGCGCCGGTACCATGTAATCCGGCAGGCGAGCGCGCAGAAAGTCTTGAACCGTTCGGGCATCTGGCGCCAGCCCCCCGGCCACGAGATAGGCAGCCAGGCACGGTTCGGCCTGCTTGTCCTCCCATACGGTAACGACGGCATCCTGAATAGCGGGATGCTCCCGCAGTACCGACTCGATTTCTCCGAGTTCGATCCGGAATCCCCGGAGTTTCACTTGGTGGTCCACTCGGCCTAGAAATTCGATCGAGCCGTCCGGCAGCCACCTGGTTCGATCGCCGGTTCGATAGAGGCGTGATCCTGGTTGAGAGGCATGCGGATTGGGGACGAACCGTTCGGCGGTGCGGTCCGGTTGATTCCAATAGCCACGCGCAACCCCAAGCCCTCCCACATACAGTTCTCCCGCCACGCCGACCGGCACCGGCTGCAATCGCTCGTCGAGGATGTAGGTCTCCATATTGTCGAGAGGGCGACCGATGGGAGCGCTCCGCGCAAGGCGCGGCTCGGCTGAATCGGTCACGGCGGTGGTCGTGGCGCCGACCGTGGTTTCCGTAGGACCATAATGGTTGATGACGCGGCAGGTCGCCTGTTGCCTGACCCGATCGGCCAGATCCCAGGGCAAGGTCTCACCGCCGAAGATGAGATAGGCGCGCGGCCAGACCGCCTCTCCTTCGCTGGTCGCCAACAGAGCCTTGAAATGGGACGGCACGATTTTCAGCACATCGATGGGATGTGTGCTGAGGTATGAGGCAAACGACCGTCCATCGGTTGCGGTTGCATAGTCGATCACATGGAGGCAGCCGCCGGAGGTGAGTGCGGGAAAAATAACCGTGTGGCCCAAATCCGCGCTCAGTGTGGAGACGGTGGCAAACTGCAGCCGTCCGGCCAAGCCCAATCGTCTGGTGACAGCGAACGTATAGTTGGCAAGACTACGATGGGAAACGGCAACCCCTTTCGGCTGGCCGGTCGATCCTGACGTATAGATGACATAGGCGAGTTCGTCCGGCGAGAACGCCAGGTCGAGATCCTCATCCGGTTCGTCTACCACATCCTCAGGAAGATTCAGTATCGCACCATCGAATCGAGGAAGCGGATTTTCCGTGGCTGATCGGGTCAAGAGAATCGTCGCGCCGCTCTGGGCCATCTGCGGAGCCAGTCGCACCGCGGCATGGGCCGGATCGATCGGTACGTAGGCGGCACCGGCTTTCAGGACGCCCAGCATCGCCACGATCATGTCCGCCGAACGATCGATGCAGAGACCGACACGGTCCCCGATGGTCACACCGCGGCGTCTGAGCGCCTGTGCAATCCGATTGGCCTGGCAGTTGAGTGCGTCATAGGACAGGCACTGACTGCCGGCAACCAGGGCCGTGTGCCCGGAATTCTGTTTCGCTTGGGCCTCGATCAGGCTGTGCATCAAAGGCGTGGACTGGCAAGAGTGAGCGGTACGGTTGAGTTCCCGCGTCAGCCTGATCCGTTCCCCTGCCCCGACGATCTCCAACTCATCGATCGCGATGTCGAGCCGATCCGGAAGGCCGCGTAGCAATTCGACGTAGCGATCCGCCAGTACCTCCATCATCTCGCTCGGGATCCGTTCCCGGTCGACGTGCCAGTTCATGGCAAGGCCCGTGGCATCTTCCAAACAAGCCAGGCGCAATTTGAAGGGCTCAGCGCATAGCGACCCCTCCGCCAGCGCGATGAGACCGGCCACCGTCCGGTGAGGCGTAGGGCGACGGCTATACTCAAAGCCGATCGCATCCCTGACCGCCTGCAGTTCTTCGTCCTCCGACCGACCGGCATAATATTGTTGCCAGTCTTCTGCTTGCGCCTGCTGGCGGGACAACAGCGACAGCAGATCTCCAAGCGCCATATTCCCTTCTATCCGGAAAGGAAGCGGAAGCCACCGTTCGAACAGTCCGATCCCCTCGGACAATTCTTCATACGGACGGCCATCGGTTCGCCACCAGCAGGTGACCTCGCGCGACCCGGTCATGCGAGAGAGCAGCGCTGACCAACAGCCATACAACAGTACAGGCAGAGAGACGTGAGCGTCGGCGGCCCGGTCCTGCAACCGCCGGATCGCGGCCGTTGAGAGCGCCCGATGGATCGGCCGCCTCCCGGCATCAGACTCTGTGAGAGAAGGTTCTCGTTCAAACGGCAGGACCACGTGATCAAAACCGGCGCTGCTGCACCGGGACCACCAGGCTCGTCCCTGGACCGCCTCTTCCGCTTCGATCAGCTCATGCTGCCATTCTGAAAACTGTCCATATTGAACCGGGTCGTCCCCTAGATCGCCGAGATCTCCGTCCAGCGCACGGCTCAGTTCGGCCACCATGTTCGACAGCGACTTGGCATCGGCACAGAGACCCGGTATGTCGAGGAGGACCCGCGCATGGGTCTCCGTCCATCGACAGAAGACGGCGCGCACGAGCGGTCCACGTTCCCAATCAGGCGCGTCCCTCCGATGGGCAACCTGCTCCAGCGCTTCTTCGCGTTCGCCGTCCCGGGTGAGATGACGGAGATCGAGCACGTGCCAGTCCACGCCCCCTGCCTCATGGACGACCTGAAACGGCACCTTCATGCCCGGTTGACGGTAAAACGTCGTCCGCAGGCTGTTGTGCCGGGCGATCACCCGTCGAAGCGCCGCCAACACCGCTTCCTCGTCGAATGCGCCGTCCAGCGTGACAACGGCTCGTCCCAGGCTGAGATGCCCCTGCTGCTGCCACAGCCAGAGCCTCTTCTGTTGCGGCGAGAGTCGTAATCCTTCGATCTCGATTTCCTGTTGCATGCCTGCCCCCTACGACGTCATGGAGTGAACGGCGGACTGAGCGATCATGTCGCCCATGGCGACCACGATTTTCCTGGGTCCGACGAAGGGATCTCGGGCATGCGCCACCAGCATATTGTCCAGCATGATAAGGTCCCCCTCCTGCCATGGAAACCGTACCGCTGTCCGCTCGTACAAGGCGCCGATCTCATCGACTACCTCGTCTTCGATCGCTGTGCCGTCACCGTAGTAGACGTTTCGCGGCAGAGAGTCGATACCGAGCATCGACAAGAGGGACTCGCGTACCGCCGGCTCCAAACAGGAGACATGATGTAGCTGGATTTGATTGAAGAACACCGCCTCGCCCGTATCGGAATGCTCGATGATGGCGGGACAGATCTGCTTGGTGCGCAACCCTTCCTTCTCCAACCACTGCCAGACCATGCCGTTCGCGGCGCAGATGGCCTCCACCTCCGCTTTGTCGGTGGTGTGAAAGAAGTCTTGCCAGCTCACATCCACGCCGGGAAGAAAGTTGCGGACATACCTCAGTTGTTTGGCGCGCAACCGTTCCCGCAGATCGGCTCGAAGCCCCTTGAGCATCAGACGCCCGTCCACGATCGGGGTCTGACCGCCTTCCTGCGCGGCCTGGAGGCAGAAGAAGAACTGCTTCTGCGGCCACCGATGCATGTGGGAACTCTCGTTGTGGAAGAGAATAGGCTTGTCCGGCGGATAGGGTGTCGATCCATAGATATGGCGGCCGCTCTTCTCCCGTGGCAGATCGCCATATTCGCCGAACAGATTGGGACAAAAGGCTTGTGCAACGGATTCAAAGTCCTGCACCGTCTTGAGCGCGAACCCGCGGAACAACAATGCGCCCGACTGCAGTAGTTCACGCTGCAATCGGCTGCGATGTTCTCCGACCCATCCCGCCAGATCAACGTCTTCCACCGCCGGAGTATAGATCCAGGGCATCGCATGGCCCTCCAGGAGCGGGCGACCGGTCACCAACGTGCGTTGGGCCAAGGCGATCGGTTTCGGCTTGATCGCCTTGAATCGTTGGAGCCGTTGCTCGGTTCGTTGCTGCTGATCCATGGTCTGCGCCTCCTTTGTCCGTTCATCCTCCCATCCCAACGTGTCGATCCCCCGCTCGGGCGAGAGTCCGATCTGCCGCAACAGTCCCAGTAGACGATCCGTCCATCCGGCTATGGTCTCGAACTCGAACAGGTCGCGGCTGAACTTCCAGAGACCCGCGCAACCGTCCTCCGTTTCCTCCATGAAGAGCCCCACGTCGAATCGTGACACCTCATGTTCGAATTCCAGCGACTCGACATCCACACCGGACAACTGCAGGGACGGAGGCGGCACGTTCTGAAGCACGAACAACACCTGCACCAGCGGATTCCTCCCGAGATCCCGCTGCAACTTGAGCGACTCCACGATTTTTTCGAAGGGCACATCTTGATGCGCATAGGCGCCCAAGGCCGTCTCGCGTACCCGCCCCAAGAGCTGAAGAAAGGAGGGATTCCCGCTGAGATCGGTGCGCAGGGGCAGGAGATTGACGAAGAACCCCACGAGCGATTCGGTCTCGGCACGGTTGCGATTGGCGACATCGGTGCCGACCAGGATGTCGCGCTGTTTGGCCAGTTGAGACAACAAGACGTTGAAGGCAGCCAGCAGCGTCATGAACAAGGTGACGCCTTCCCGCCGGCTGATTCGCCGGAGCGGTTCGAGCAACTCTCCCGGTACGTGGAACGCAATTCGCCCGCCCCGATACGTGTACCGCTCAGGCCGCGAGTGATCGGTCGGAAGCGTCAGCTGCGGCGGCGCCGATCCCAATCGTTGCTTCCAGTACCCGATCTCCCGTTCGAGCACGGGACCCTGGAGCCATTGCCGTTGCCACAAGGCAAAGTCGCGGTACTGGATCGGCAGCGGAGGCAGGAGCGCTGCGGAAGCATCGTTCGACGGGACCTGCTCGCCATCCTGCTCCCGTGCCAACCCGTTGTAGAGGGCCGCGACTTCATGGGTCACCACCGCCAACGACCAGGCGTCTGCCGCAATATGATGCACCGTGACAAGCAGGATGTGCGCGTCGTCGCCCACACGGAGGAGGATCGCGCGGATCGGCAGATCGCGATCCAAGTAGAACGGCCGATGCGCTTGGGAGTCGGCCTGCCGTCGGATGGCGGCCGCACGATCCGATTCCGGCAGGGTCGTGAGGTCTTCGATCGGGATCGAGAAGTGATCGACTTCGAGGATGGCCTGGCGCGGTTCGCCGTCCACCGCAGGGAATGTGGTGCGCAAACTTTCATGGCGACGAATCAGTTCGAGGAAGCTGCGTTCGAGCACCGGATGGTTCAGCGTTCCGCCAAGCCGCAGGGCGAACGGCAGATTGTAGGCGCCGCTTTCGGGATCCATCTGGGTCAGGAACCAGAGCCGCTGCTGCGCAAAGGAGAGCGGCATGTCGTCGGTGGTCGGCGTGCGGACGAGCGGTGGGGCCTGCGCACCGGCTCCTTGTGAGACCGCGTGATCGATGGCCGTCGCGAATGTCTCCACCGTGGGATGATCGAACAACGTACGCAACGGCAGTTCGATCCGAAAGGTGGCGCGCACACGGGACATGACTTGGGTCGCCAACAGCGAATGGCCGCCGAGTTCAAAAAATTGATCCCGTCGCCCGATACGTTCCAGCCCGAGGATGTCGGACCAGATTCCTGCGACGAGATCCTGCGTGGGCGTGACCGCCGGCTCGAAATCGTCGGCCACACGGTCGGCATCCGGTTGGGGCAGCGCCTTGCGGTCGATTTTTCCGTTCGGCGTCAGCGGCAAGGCCGGAAGCACCACAAACGTCGCCGGCACCATATACTCCGGCAGCGTTCGGCGCAGGAACGACCGCAGCCGATCGGCGCTCAACGAAGCCGTTGTCGCCACATAGGCCGCCAACTGCTTGTGTCCCGGTTGCAGATCGGCGACGACGACCACACAGTGCTCCACTCCGGGATGCTGGGCCAGCCGCGCCTCGATCTCGCCCAACTCGATGCGGAATCCCCGGATTTTGACCTGGTGATCCCGTCGCCCCACAAACTCCAAGACCCCGCCGGGCCGGTAGCGCACAAGATCACCGGTCCGGTAGAGCCGGCTGCCCGGCTCGTCCCCAAACGGATCCGGTACAAACACTTCGGCCGTTCGTGCCGGATCGCCAAGATACCCGCGGCCCACGGCCACACCGCCGATACAGAGTTCACCGGCAACCCCGGACGGCATCACCTCCATCCGGCGATCTACGACATATAGCCGTACGCCCGCAATCGGACTGCCGATCGGCATGCTGGTCTCGGATTCTGGGGGCGCTTCACGGATGCAGGCCATGGCCACATCGTCCGAACATTCGGCTGGGCCGTATGCGTTGAGAAGCGGAATCGTCGGATAGCGCGCAAACCACCGGCGGGACAGGGCCGGCGACAGGGCCTCTCCCGTGGGTAGCAACCAGCGTAGGTGTGGCAGCGCGGGCGGGCTTCCATCGAGCAGTCCAGTCAATAACGACGGGACCACCTCCAGCACCGAGACTCGCCGCGTCGAGACCTCCTCCAGTAGCCGTTGCGGATCTCGGACCACCTCATCGGGAATGATCTGCACCCGAGCCCCGCACAGCAGCGGACTCAGAAACTGCCAGACCGAAATATCGAAACATTGCGACGCGGTCTGCGCAACGACGTCCGAGGGACCGAGGTCCAGCGTCGGAATCTTACTGGTCAGGTGGTTCATCATGCCGCGAGTCTCCACCATCGCGCCCTTAGGAGTACCGGTCGATCCCGACGTGAACATGACATAGGCCAGACGCTGTGGGGCCGCCGGCGGCAGCGGGTTGCCGCCTTCGCATGCCTCTGCGAAATCCTCCATCAACACAAGGTTCGGGCCCGCGCCAGCCGGCACCATGGTCGCAACCACCGCAGCCAAGGCCGCGTGGCGGCTCCCGGGGACCAGGGCCTTCACCGGTGCGGTGGAGAGAATCTGGACCAGCCGCTCGGCGGGATGATGAGGATCCAACGGCAGATAGGCGCCACCGGCCTTCAAGACCCCCACGATCATCGATAACAACGCCGGCCCACGGTCATCCAACAGCGCGACGATATGGTCCGCTCCCACGCCCCGTTTGCGCAGCCCCTGGGCAATCCGATTGGCCGCGCGATTGAGTTCCTCGTAGGTCAGGCGCTCGTCACCCTGCTGCACCGCGACGGCCGACGGTGTCCGCTCGACTTGCGCTTCGAACAGCGTGGCAAAGTCCCCTGAGACCGTCTCAGCCTGGTCGCATCGGCTCCAGTCCCTGAGCAGGCGACGGCGCTCGTTTCCCTCGAGCATCGGAAGGTCGCGGATGGCCGCATCGGGGGTCGCCGCGATCGATTCGAGCAATCGCTTGAGATGGTCGAGCATACGCGCCACATCGGCATGCTCGAAGAGGCGCCGGTCGTACGAGAGGCGCACGCCCATCGACTCGCCGGGATATCCGACGACGGTCATGGGATAGTTCGTATGCACCCGGTCCTGATCGTACGAAAGGGACCGATCCTCACGCTCTTCGCCGAGCCGCGCATCTTTGGGCGCGTTCTCGAAGACCAGCAGGCTACGGAACAGCGCCTGCCCCGACGGAACTTCGCTCCACTGCTGGATGCGCACCAACGGCGCATATTCGTACTGTCGGATGCGGTAGTTTTCCGCCAGCAGGTGGCGAAGCCAGGACATCACCGGGAGATCGGGCGAGATGGTGAGACGCAGCGGCAGCGTGTTGATGAAGAGGCCCACAATGTCCTCGACGCCCGGCAGGTCGGTCGGTCGTCCTGCGACGGTCACACCGAACAACACCTCTCGTTCACCGCTATATCGCGACAAGAGAATGGCCCAGGCTCCTTGCAGGAAGGTGTTCGGCGTCACATGATGCTGCTGAGCCAAGGTCCGCAGCCGCTCCGACACGGTCGGCGGCAATTCCATGAACACGTCGCTGACGACGGAACCAATGGACGCGCCCTCGGGATCCAGGTGTTCGATCCCCAGCGGGGTCGGCGTGGTGAAGCCGCTCAACTCCTTCCGCCAGAAACGTTCCGCCGCATCCTGGTCTTGCCGTTGCAGCCAGGCGATGTAGTCACGGTACGGGGCTGGCTTGGGCAAGTTCGGCACCAGACCCTGCACGCAGGCATCGTAGTGGGTGAGGAAGTCCATCATCAGCAGCGAAAAGCACCAGTCGTCGGTGAGGATGTGGTGAAAGCTCCGCACGATCGCGTAGCGATCCGCTCCACGCCGTACGAGACGGATGCGCATGAGCGGAGCCCGGTCGAAATCCAGCCCCTCGTTCAATTCCTGCTCCAGCAGCTCCCGCATCCGAGCTTGCTGCTGATCGTCGTCTATTTCCGACCAATCCACATCCTGAATCACGTCCTCCGCCGGGACCCGTCGATGAACGACCTGGAGCGGAGAGGGCAAGTCCTTCCACATGAAGGAAGTGCGGAGCATCGGGTGTCGATCGATGACGCATTGCCAGGCTCGGCCGAAGGCATCCCGATCCAACCGTCCTTCCCAGGCATAAAACTGCTGCATGAGATAGATGCCGGACCCGGGATTCAATAAGGTATGGAACAGCATGCCTTCCTGCATCGGCGACAAGGGGTAACAATCTTCGATCTCCCCCCAGTCCTCGCGCAGCCCTGCCAACTCCGCCGGCGCCAATCCCGTCAGCGGGAAGACCGGCAGGGTCGGCGCGGCGCCCTCCCGAGTTGCGCTCGCCTGAGTATGATTGGCTTCCACGATCGTGGGCTCTCGGCTGGTGTCTCCCGTGTGAGACTGATCGGCTTCAGCCGGCGCCGTCTGTTTCACCAACGCCACGCTTGCCGCGCTCGCTACGGTTTGATGTTCGAACAATTGCTTGGGCGTGAGTGTCACCCCCCCACGGTTCGCGCGTGCGATGACTTGTAGCGTACGGATCGAGTCGCCACCCAACGCGAAGAAATTGTCATGTACGCCGACCCGATCGACCTGCAACACGGTCTGCCAGATTTCCGCCAGGATCTCCTCGGTCCTGTTCCTGGGGGCCACGTAGCCGGGCAAGGCGGTCGCGTCCTGCCGTCCGGGATCTGGAAGAGCGGCCCGGTCGAGCTTGCCGTTAGGGGTCAAAGGAAAGGCGTCCAGACGCACAACGTGCTGCGGCACCATGTAATCCGGAAGGCGCAGCGCGAGCCTGGTGCGCATGCCGGCCGTATCTAATGTCGAGGCACCCGTCACATAGGCAACGAGCTGTTGGGTGCCGTCGGTTTGCTCGCGCACAATCGCAACCGCATCGGAGACATCGGGCTCACGCCGCAGTTCAGTTTCGACGTCGCCAAGTTCGATACGGAACCCGCGAATCTTCACCTGATAGTCGACGCGCCCCAAAAACTCCATGGTCCCGTCAGGCCGCCGTCTGGCGCGGTCGCCCGTTCGATACAGCCTGGCTCCCGCGCGGCCACTGAAGGGATCGGGAATGAATCGCTCTGCCGTCGCCTCCGGTCGGTTGAGATACCCGCGCGTCACTTGTGGTCCGCCGATATAGAGTTCTCCCGGCACACCGACCGGGACGAGTTGACCGTCGCCGTCAAGGACATAGGCCTGGACGGAGGAGAAGGGACGGCCGATCGGAACGGCCGTCTCGATGTGGTCGGCTGAATCCCCGAGCACGTGAACCGACACGCCGATCGTCGTCTCGGTCGGACCATAGTGGTTGACGATGGTGCAGGCTGGTGCCAACCGGCGAATCTGGCGGACGAAGTCGTACCGCAGCGCTTCGCCCCCGAGGATGAGACACCGGGTGGGCAACACCTGCTCGGGATGGGTTGCATGGAGAAGTCCTCGCAGATGGCTCGGGACGATTTTGAGGACTTCCACCTGGCGCTCATGCATGGCAGCGGCCATCGCGTCCGGATCGAAACCGTCCTCCGTCGGGAACAGATGGAGTGTGCGCCCGGAACAGAGCGCGCCGAAGAGGGCGGTGTTGCCGAGGTCGGCGGCCACAGTCGAGACCGCGGCCATGCTGGTCCCGGCTGCCACAGGCGCGAGTCCGAGGATCGCTTGTACGTATGCCGCAACCTGCCGATGTTCCACCGCCACACCCTTGGGGCTACCGGTGGAGCCCGAGGTATAGATCACATACGCCAGGTTCCTCGGGGAGACACCAGCCGGGAATGGCTCGTCACTGCATGTGGCGATGTCCTCCGCGTGGCGATCCAACAGAATCAGACGCGCGGCGCCATCGTCGACACCCCTCGATTGGTCGCTTCGGGTAATGATCAGGCGCGCCTGGCTGTCGGTGACCATCGTCGCCAGCCGCTCACGGGGATAGGTCGGATCCAGCGGCACATAGGCACAGCCGGCTTTCAATATCGCGAGGAGGCCTACGACCAAATCCAATGAACGATCCAGACACAGGCACACTCGCTCCTCCTGCTTCACCCCCTGCGTACGGAGGTATCGCGCCAACCGGATTGCCCGACGGTCAAGCTCTCGATAGGTCACCCGCTCGGTCTTGGTCACGACCGCAGTCGTTTCTGGTTGTGCCTCCACCTGAGCGGCGATCAGGTCATGGATACAAGCCTCCTCCGGCCAGCCGGATTCGGGCATGTCGTTCCACTCCACGAGCTGCCGTTGCTCCCCCTGCGTCGTCATGGCCATGTTGCCGAGCGACGCATCTGGTGCCTCGACCATCGCGAACAGAAGCCGTTTCAGATGGCCCAGCATGTGTGTGATCGCCGCATGCGCAAAGCGTCGGTGGGCATAACAGACGATGAGGCACAGTTCACGGCCCGGCTCCACCATGAGCGACATCGGATAGTTGTTCCGTCCCTGCGTCAGGGTATACGCACCGCCCGATCGCGCAGCCAACGGCTCGATGACCACGGACGGCGGAGCCCCATCGTCCTCGGGCTCGGGATAACTTTCAAAGACCATGAGGCTCTCGAACAGGGGCGTCCCGTTGGGAACGTCGCTCCACCGTTGGATGTGGCTCAGCGGAGTCCATTCGTATTGTCGCAATGCGGCATTCTGATCCTGCAGGCCGCGCAGCCAATCCGTCAGCTTCTGGTCCGGCCGAATCGCAACACGCACCGGCAGACTGTTGATGAAGAGTCCGACCATTTCGTCCGCACCGGCCAATTCCGGCGTCCGCCCCGACACGGTCGCCCCGAATAACAGGTCTCTCGCGCCGCTGTAGCGATGCAGCAAGAGAGCCCAGGCTCCTTGGAGGACCGTATTGACGGTGACCTTGCTCCGTTTGGCAAAGGCCTGCAGCGCCTCAGTCTGCTCCGATGAGAACCGGAGGATTTGTTCCGCGAACGGCAGGGACTCGGGAGATGACCCCTGCGACGGTGTCTCGATCGGTATCGGCGTGGGCCGATCGAATCCGGCCAACATCCCACGCCAGTAGGTTTCGGCCTGCGCCAGATCCTGGCGATGGACCCAGGAGATGTAGTCGCGGTAGGGCCGGGGCGTTCGAAGCGGAGGATGCTCTCGCTGTGCCAGGGCTTCATACGCCAGCACCACGTCACGGAGCAGGATCGCCATGCTCCACCCATCCAGGAGGATGTGGTGGTGGCTGTTGATCAAGATCCAGTCACGCTCGCCCCTGCGGATCAGATGCAGTCGCATGAGCGGTGGCCGCAGCAAATCGAGGCCGGCGGCGCGATCACGTTCAAGCAGCGACGAGAGCCGCGCTTGGTGCTCCTCCTCCGGAACCCCACGCCAGTCATGCCGCTCGATCGGGAGGCGCACCTGCCGACGGACGACCTGCAACGGCTTCTCCACGCCTTCCCACACGAACGCCGTGCGCAGCACCGCATGGCGCTCCACCGCCGACTGCCAGGCCTGCTCGAACGCGTCGAGACGCAAGTCTCCGGAAAGGCGATAGGCATACTGATAAAAGTACGGATCGTCCGCCGCATCGGCCAAACAGTGAAACAGCAGTCCCTGCTGCAGCGGGGACAGATAGTACATGGCTTCGATCTGTGGTTTATCGCGCATGGCTCCGTTCCATGGTCTCTAGAATGTTGTCGAGGGCATCTTGATCGATCTGTACGTCGGGAAAATCCGACGGGGTATACCCACCTGCGTCCGCCGCGCAACAATGCGCGATCAATTCGCAAAGGCATCGACGGTATGACGCCGCGAGCATCTCGACCGTCGCCCGCATGAATCGCGCACCGCTGTAGGTCCACATCATCGTGAGGCGACCATCCGTCACATCCGCGTTGATCGCGAGCTCGTACGGCATACGGTTCGAAGCACCATGCTCACGCCCGGTGGGTTCAGACGCCAATCCGAACAGACCCTGTTCGGGACCGCCCCGGTCGAGTTGGCCCAGATAGTTGAAGCAGACCTGCGGGGCGGTTTGATGTCGGAGACGTTCGCCCTGCGGCGTATGGGCGAGATACCGCAACAGACCGTATCCCACCCCGCCCGATGGGATGGCACGCACTTGCTCCTTGATGCCTTTCACGATGTCGGCGGTCGAGCCGTCCGGACGTCGCAAGAGAAGCGGAAACATGCTGGTGAACCAGCCGACCGTTCGGGACAAATCGGTGCCCGGAACGACCGACTCCCGGCCGTGGCCTTCGAGGTCCAGCAGGAGGCGATCCTCACCCGTCCACTGGTGAAACGCCTGGACCAAGGCCGTCAACAGGAGATCGTTCACCTGGGTCTTGTAGGCCGCCGGCGCCTGCCGCAACAACGCCTCTGTCTCCTCCCGGCTGAACGAGAGGTGACAGGTCTCCGCGGAAGCCTCGGTTCGTGCTCCCGCCGGGTCATCGAGTGGTATCGACAAGTCCCCGGGCTGGTCCTGCTCGTTCCAGAAAGCCGCCTCCCTCGACAGGGCCCCGGACTTCGCCAGGGCCTGTGCCGCTTCGGTCCACTGTTTGATCGAGGTGGTCTTAGACGGGAAGGCAGTCTGGTGTTCCTCCCCGGCCAGATAGGCCCGCTCAAGGTCTTCCAGCACAATGCGCCACGACACCCCGTCGACGACGAGATGGTGCGCGATCAACAGGAGCCTGCTTGGACGCTCCGGCCCCAGATCGAACAGAATCGCTCGAAACAGCGGACCCCGCTCCAGATGCAGGCTTTGCTGGTACCGTTCGGCCTCGCCGGCGATAGCCTCTGTTGACGCTTCGTCGGACATCTCGCGAAGGTCGATGCACGTGAAGAGTTCTTCGGATGGGACCGCCGCCTCGATCCGCGCCATCGGGCCATTCGAGAGATCGATGCGTATGCGCAGTGCATCGTGCCGCTCCAGCAGCAGGCCAAGCGCCCTCGCCAACCTCGCCCGATCCGGTTGTCCGGAGATCGTCACCATGAGCGATTGATTCCAGTGATGGAGCTCGGACAATTGCTGCTCGAACCACCACAGTTGAGCCGGCGTCATCGGCAGGGGTCCCGACACGAGTCCCTGCTCCGCATGGATCACCGGCGCCGCGACCGACTCCCGAATCACGACCGCCGCAAGCGCTTCGATCGTTTGTTGCTGAAACAGCTGCCGAGGCGTCAATAAGAGGCCGACGTCCTTGGCCTGGGCAATCACCTGGAGCCCGAGAATCGAATCCCCGCCGAGTTCGAAGAAGTTGTCGTGGCGGCCGACCTGCGCGAGACCGAG
>NZ_CAJNBJ010000006.1 GCF_905220995.1 Nitrospira defluvii | reverse complement strand
GTCACGGAAATTCTAGCGTAGTAGAGGGAGGCGTCAGGCGTCAGGTGGTTTGAGTGTGGGGGTGATGTCTTCTCCCGCTTCACGCTCCTCGCCTCACGGGGTACGACATGCGAGAAATTATCGATTTGGCCTGCACGGTCTGTAAACAGCGGAATTATACGACCCGCAAAAACAAAAAGAACGATCCTGACCGCCTTGAGCGGAATAAGTTCTGCAAGTTTTGCCGGAAGCACATCGCCCACAAGGAAGTGAAGTAGGCGCTTCGTGTCGGATGAACGGCGGTGCCGTTGCTGGCAACGTGCGTGTTCCGTGTGGAGGGGCATGGTGTCAATGGCAGCACATCGGTCTCCAAAACCGAGAGTCTAGGTTCAAATCCTAGTGCCCCTGCCAAGAGGGACTTGTTCGTGCGTGTGGGGTGGTGGTGTGTTGAGGGTTTTTCGCGAGCAGCTTTAAGAGAGGGTTGTAACCGTGTTTCAGCGATTGATCACCTCTGTTCGAGAATTCATCGATGGTGTGCGCGGTGAATTGAAAAAAGTCTCTTTCCCAACGAGGGCCGAAACGATCGGTGCCACGACGGTCGTGATTGTGTTCTGTATCTTCATGTCCCTGTACTTATCGATGATGGATTCCGTGCTGGGCTGGCTGATGCGCAAGGTCATTTAGTTGCGTGGTGCGGCTGGACAGGTCCGGCAGTGCCGGACGATACGATGCTGGATGTTCAGCTGAGAGGAGATGATGAGCAATAAGAATTGGTACGTCATCCACACCTATGCGGGGTTTGAGGGGCGCGTAAAGACCAGCCTCCTTGAGCGCGCCAATCAAATGGGGCTTACTGACCGGCTGGGGCAAGTGTTGGTTCCCACGGAAGATGTCATCGAAATCAAGGATGGGAAGCGGCGGACCTCCCGGCGAAAATTTTTCCCCGGGTATGTCCTGGTTGAATTAGAGTCGCCCCTGGCCGACGAGACCTTGCAGATGATTAAGGAGACTCCGAAGGTGACGGGATTTGTCGGAGGTGGAGCTCAGCCGACGCCTCTTTCCACTGAAGAGGTGGATTCCTTGCTCAAGCAGGTGGATGCCGGTGCGGCCGGTCCGCGCGAGCAAGTCAGGTTCATTAAGGGTGACAATGTTCGCATTGTTGATGGGCCGTTTTTGGGCTTTAATGGTGCCGTCGACGATGTGGATGCCGACCACAATCGCGTAAAGGTGTTTGTTAGTATTTTTGGCCGGTCCACTCCGGTCGAGCTCGGTTTTTTGCAGGTCGAACGTATTTGAGGTCACTGGATTGGTGGTTGGGGCTGAGAGTCGTTCTCGGTCCTTGCGAGCAATCCGCAGTTCTCATGGAGTAACTCATGGCCAAGGAAGTATCAGCGCAGATTAAATTGCAGATTCCGGCCGGCAAGGCGAATCCGGCTCCGCCTGTCGGTCCGTCGTTGGGACAGCACGGCGTGAATATTATGGAGTTCTGCAAGCAGTTCAATGCAAAAACTCAAAAAGATGGGGATAGCATTATCCCGGTGATCATTACGGTCTATAAGGACCGGAGCTTCACCTTTATCATGAAGACGCCGCCGGCGTCGGATCTGCTTAAAAAGGCTGCTGGTGTCATCAAGGGTTCGGGCATCCCGCACAAAGATAAGGTTGGTAAGGTGACTCAGGCGCAGGTGCGAGAAATTGCGCAAAAGAAGTTGTCCGATCTGAACGCGTCTGACCTTGAAGGCGCTATTAAGATCATTCAGGGAACGGCGCGCAGTATGGGTATCACCGTCCAGTAAGTTTTTGCAGAGTGAACCTCCGGCGGATGTGAAGGAGTAGCAGTATGGGAAAGAAACTGACCGCGGCTCAGGAGAAAATCGAGCCCAGGTTTTACGAATTGAAGGAAGCCGTCGAGGCTGTGAAGCAGGCCTCCTACGCAAAGTATGACGAATCCGTTGATTTGGCGATTCGACTTGGCGTTGATCCGAAGCGTTCGGATCAGATGGTGCGCGGGACGACCGCGCTCCCGCACGGTACCGGCAAGCAGCTCCGGGTGCTCGTGTTCGCTAAGGGCGAAAAGGAGCAGGAGGCCAAGCAGGCTGGGGCCGACTATGTGGGTGCCGATGATCTGATGGAGAAGATCAAGGGTGGGTGGATGGAGTTTGATTGTGCGATCTCCACTCCCGATCTGATGGCCTCGGTTGGTAAGCTCGGTAAAGTGCTCGGTCCGCGAGGCCTGATGCCAAACCCGAAGACAGGCACGGTGACGTTTGAGGTTGGAAAGGCCGTGAACGAAATTCGCAAGGGCCGCGTCGAATTTAAGGTGGAGAAAGCGGGAATCGTGCAGGTTCCGGTCGGCAAGGTGTCGTTTGATGTGCAGAAGCTGTGTGATAACGCCCAAGCGGTGTTGGAGTCGGTGGTCAAGGCGAAACCGTCGTCCTGCAAGGGACGTTATCTCAAGAGCGTGACGATGTCGAGCACTATGGGGCCCGGTGTGAAACTGGATCCTGTAGCGCTGTCGAAGTTGTGGGGGTGAGAACGGACAGGTTCTCAGTAAGGGGAATGGCATGAAGAAAGAAGACAAGGCAACAGCGATCGCGGAGTTGGCGGAAAAGTTCGGTCGCGCACGCTTGGCTATTCTGACGGAATGTGCCGGTATGCCCGTCAATCAGATGACCGAGCTTCGTAGGCAGTTGCGCGGTGCCAAGGCGGAATACTGCGTCGTCAAAAACACCCTGGCTGTTCGAGCCTCGGCCGGGACAACCCTGGCTGACGCGAAAGAACATTTTAAGGGGCCGACCGGGCTTGTGATCGGGTATGACGACCCGGTTCTTCCGGCGAAGATTCTGCGAGATTTTATCCAGGCCGAAAAACGCTCCGAAAAAATGAAGGTGACGGTCGGAGTGTTGGAGGGCAAGGTGGTGCAGGCCGCCGATCTTACGGCGATTGCACAATTGCCGAAGAAGGAAGTGTTGATCGCCATGTTGTTGTCGGCCATGCAGGGCCCGATACGTGGTGTGGTCTATGCGTTGAGCGGGGTGTTGAGCAAGTTTGTGCGAGTCATTGCAGCCATTCAGGATAAAAAGAAAGGGGAGGGCGACATGTCAGCAGCAGGAACCAAATTGTCACAAGATGAATTGATCAAGGCGATCGAGGGCATGAGCGTGTTGGAGTTGGCGGAGTTGGTGAAGGGGTTGGAGACGCGCTTCGGCGTGACGGCGGCGGCGCCTGTGGCTGTTGCGGCGGTGGGCGGTGGTGCAGGTGCGGCGGCGGCTCCGGCTGAAGAGAAGACGTCCTTCGACGTGATTTTGGCCAGCGCGCCTGCGGACAAGAAGATCCAGGTTATCAAGGTGGTGCGTGAGCTCACCAGCCTCGGTCTCAAGGAGGCGAAGGACTTGGTTGAAGGTGCGCCGAAGCCCATCAAGACCGGCGCAACCAAGGAAGAGGCTGACACGATGAAGAAGAAGCTTGAGGAGAGCGGCGCCAAAGTCGAAGTCAAGTAATTCGTTCTGTTTTAGCGGTGTGAGTTGTCGGGTTGGGATGGCGCGGGGCGTTCATCTCCTTATGAGCTTGGAGGGCTAACGAATGTCGGAATCGACTCTTTCGGAGTTTGTCGAACGTAAGGATTTTTCTCGAATTCGTACGAGCATCGATATCCCCGATCTCATCGAAATCCAGAAGCGGTCCTACGAAGAGTTTCTCCAGATGGAGGTCGAGCCGGATCGTCGCAAGGATCAGGGGTTGCAGGCGGCGTTAGCGAGCGTGTTTCCCATCACCGATTACAATAATACGGCGGCCTTGGAGTTTTCCAACTACTCTCTTGGTACGCCGAAGTACGACGAACGGGAATGTCTCGAACAGGGCATGACGTTTGCTGTCCCTTTGAAATTGCGCGTGCGGCTCATTGTTTTCGATAAGGAGGACAAGGGGCCGAAAAAGAAGGTGTTGGACGTTCGGGAGCAGGAGGTCTACGTCGGCGAATTGCCGCTGATGACCGAGCGCGGAACGTTTCTCATCAACGGGACCGAGCGGGTGGTGGTTAGTCAGTTGCACCGCTCGCCGGGCGCGTCCTTCACGCATGACAAAGGGCGTACGCATGCCAGCGGCAAAGTTTTGTATTCCGCTCGAATCATTCCGTATCGCGGCTCCTGGCTCGATTTTGAATTCGACGCGCGGGACATCTTGTACGTGCGCATTGATCGCCGACGTAAGATGCCGGCGACCATTCTTCTGAAGGCCTTCGGTTACAGTACTGACGATTTATTGCGGATGTATTATCCGGTCGAGGAAATTCGCGTTTCAAAGGGGAAGCTGTATCGGAAGCTTGATCCTGAAATCCATCATGGCTTGAAGTGTTCGACGGAGGTCATGGAGAAGGGCGGCAAGGATCCCCTGGTTCGTGAAGGGGCCAAGTTGACGAAGGTATTGATTGCCAAGCTCAAGAGTGCCGGGATTAAAGAGATCCCTGTGACGCCTGCGGAACTCGTCGGACGTGCGGTGTTGACGGAATTGGTGGACAGCGGCAAAAAGCAGTCTTTGGCCGAAAAGAATCAACGTCTCACAGAAGAAATTCTGGAGAAGATCCTCGATAGCGACATTGAAGAATTCAAGGTCGTGTATCTTGATACCACCAACGCGACGTTGGTCATTCTGGATACGCTGGACATGGAACGCACTGGCTCTAAAGAAGAGGCAATGGTTGAAATCTATCGTCGGCTTCGCCCGGGCGAGACGCCTTCGGTGGAAACGGCCCGTGCCTTGTTCGACAACCTTTTCTTGAGCCCGAAGCGATACGATCTGTCGCCTGTTGGCCGGTTGAAGCTCAACAAGAAATTGGGGCTTGATTTCGCCCTTGAGCAGCGCACCCTGACGGCGCAAGACATCGTCGAAGTAGTGCGCTACCTGGTCAATTTGAAAATTGGCCGGGGGGAAATCGACGATATCGACCATTTGGGAAATCGTCGTGTGCGATCTGTGGGCGAATTGCTGGAAAACCAGTTCCGTCTTGGTCTTGTCCGAATGGAGCGCAGCATCAAGGAGCGGATGAATCTCCTGGATATGGAGACGGTGCTGCCCCATGACCTCATCAATGCCAAGCCTGTTGTCGCGGCGGTGAAGGAGTTTTTCAGCAGCAGCCAGTTGTCGCAGTTCATGGACCAAACGAATCCCCTGGCTGAAATTACCCACAAGCGTCGTTTGTCCGCCCTGGGACCCGGCGGGTTAACCCGTGAGCGGGCTGGTTTTGAAGTGCGGGACGTGCATCCCTCTCACTACAGCCGTATCTGTCCGATTGAAACGCCGGAAGGTCCCAACATCGGCTTGATCACGTCTCTCGCGACCTATGCACGCATCAATGAATTCGGATTCATTGAAGCGCCCTACAGGAAAGTCCTGAAGGGGCGCGTCAGTGATGAACTGGAATATCTCTCGGCCATCGAGGGGGATAAGTACATTATCGCCCAGGCCAACTCCAAGGTAGACGCCTCGGGTCGTCTCGTTTCGGAGACGGTGTCGGCGCGATCAGCTGGAGACTTCATTACGGCAACGCCGGACAAGATCGAGTATATGGACGTGTCCCCGAAACAAGTTGTCAGTGTGGCGACGGCCCTAGTGCCGTTCCTTGAGCACGATGACGCGAACCGTGCCTTGATGGGATCAAACATGCAGCGGCAAGCAGTGCCCTTGCTCAAGGCAGAGTCTCCCTTGGTCGGCACTGGCATGGAGGCCGTCGTGGCTCGCGATTCCGGGTACGTCGTGCAAGCCAAGCGCGAGGGCGTGGTGGAAAGCGTCGACGCTACTCGTATCGTAGTCCGGGCTGACGCGAAGGAGGGGCGTAAGCGTAACGATTCCGGTCTGGACGTCTATGAAATGATTAAGTTTCAACGTTCGAACCAGAACACCTGTATTACTCAGACTCCCGTGGTTCGAGTTGGCGAGCCGGTGAAGCGTGGACAGGTGTTGGCGGACGGCCCGGCCATCGACCATGGAGAGTTGGCTCTTGGGAAAAATGTGCTCGTGGCATTTATGCCGTGGGGTGGCTACAACTTCGAAGACGCGATCTTGTTGAGTGAGAAATTAGTGCGCGAAGACGCGTTTACCTCTATTCATATTGAAGAGTTTGAGGTAGAAGCTCGCGACACGAAGTTGGGCAAAGAAGACATTACGCGTGATATTCCGAACGTCGGAGAAGAGGCGCTTCGAGATTTGGATGAAAGTGGAATTATCCGGATCGGCGCCGAAGTCAAGCCCGGCGACATACTTGTGGGCAAGGTCACGCCTAAGGGTGAGACGCAGCTGACGCCTGAAGAGAAGTTGCTGCGGGCTATTTTCGGAGAAAAGGCTGGGGATGTGAAGGATACATCCCTCACGGTTCCGCCTGGTGTCGAAGGCATCGTGGTCGATGTGAAGATCTTTTCGAGGAAGGGGCTGGACAAGGACGAGCGCTCGAAGAGTATCGAAAGCGAAGATCACATGAAGTTGCAGCGCGACCACCAGGAGGAGTTGCGTATCATCGAGGACGAAAAAACCAAGAAGGTTCGAAAGCTCCTGCTTGGGAAGGTCGTCGGGCGTGATCTGATGGACCCGGAGACCGGGGATGTTATTCTGAAGAAAAAGGGCAAGCTCACGGCTGAAATCTTGAAGCGACTTCCGGACGACATGGTGCGCCATATTATTCTCAGTGATCCGGATGAGCAGAAGGAGCTGGAGGACGTCGAGCGACGCGCTAAGGAGCAGATCGAAATTCTGCAGACCTTGTACGATGAAAAGGTGGGCCGTCTAAGAAGGGGCGATGAGCTTCCGCCTGGCGTGATCAAGCTGGTCAAGGTCTATATCGCGATGAAGCGGAAGATTCAGGTTGGCGACAAGATGGCCGGACGTCACGGAAACAAAGGCGTCGTCTCGCGCGTGTTGCCGGAGGAAGATATGCCTTATCTGCCGGACGGTACGCCGGTGGAGATTGTGCTCAATCCCTTGGGTGTTCCGTCACGTATGAACGTCGGGCAGATTCTGGAGACTCACCTGGGGTGGGCGGCTCGTGCCCTGGGAATCAAGGTCGCGAGCCCGGTGTTTGATGGTGCGTCCGAGAAGGAGATCAAGGAGCTCCTCAAGAAGGGTAAATTGTCGCCCAGTGGGCAGACGGTGTTAATGGACGGGCGGACCGGCGAATCGTTTAGCAGCCCCGTCACGGTGGGGTATATGTATGTGTTGAAGTTGCACCACCTGGTGGATGATAAGATCCATGCCCGCTCAATCGGCCCTTATTCGTTGGTCACTCAACAGCCACTTGGAGGAAAGGCGCAGTTTGGTGGTCAGCGATTGGGAGAGATGGAAGTGTGGGCGCTTCAGGCCTATGGCGCTGCCTCCATTCTTCAAGAGTTCCTGACGGTCAAGTCGGATGATGTGCCCGGCCGATCGCGCATGTACGAAGCGGTCGTCAAGGGTGAGCCGTTCTTGGAACCTGGATTGCCGGAATCGTTCAATGTGTTGGTCAAAGAGCTGCAAAGTCTTGGGCTCGATGTAGAGCTGGTCAAATCGAAGGACTGATTCTAGTGCTGAGTTTTGCGAGCGGACGCATCCGATAGCTCACCACTCAGAACTGCGCTCAAGCGACCGTTAAGGAGGGATCAACCTTGGAAGGTGTATACACATTATTCGAAAAACCGCGTGACTCGGTGTCGTTCGACTCGATGCGCATTCGTATCGCGTCGCCCGAAAAGATCCGGTCGTGGTCATACGGCGAAGTAAAGAAGCCGGAAACGATCAATTACCGGTCGTTCAAGCCTGAAAAAGATGGGTTGTTCTGCGCCAAGATTTTTGGCCCAATCAAGGACTGGGAGTGTAACTGCGGTAAGTATAAGCGCATGAAGCACCGTGGCATTGTCTGTGACAAGTGCGGTGTTGAGGTCATTCAGTCGAAGGTGCGCCGTGAGCGCATGGGGCACATTGAGTTAGCTGCCCCGGTCGCGCACATCTGGTTTCTGAAAGGTGTGCCCAGTCGGATTGGTACGCTGTTGGATATGAGCCTCAAGCAGCTCGAGAAGATTCTCTACTTCGAGAGCTACGTGATGGTGGATCCTGGATCCACGAGCATGAGCGAGCAGGAACTGGTTTCTGAGGAGCAGCTTCGCTCGTTGCAGTCCGAATACGGTAGCGGTGCCTTTAAGGTGGGGATCGGCGCTGAAGCGATTCGTGAATTGCTGCGGAAGGTCGATATCAATACGCAGTGGGACGAGTTGCATGTGAAGGCCAAGGCCTCGGCATCTGCTGCGCTCAAGAAAAAGTACGCCAAGCGGTTGAAGGTCTTGGAAGCGTTTCGTCGTTCCGGCAACAAGCCTGAATGGATGATCATGGACGTGATCCCGGTCCTGCCGCCGGAATTGCGCCCGCTGGTTCCTTTGGATGGTGGTCGGTTTGCGACCTCAGATCTCAACGACCTCTATCGCCGTGTCATCAACCGGAACAATCGTTTGAAGCGCCTGATCGAGCTCAAGGCTCCAGGGGTGATCATTCGCAATGAAATGCGCATGTTGCAGGAGGCGGTAGACGCGCTGTTTGATAATGGCCGTCGAGGCCGCGCGATTCGTGGACCAAACAAGCGGCCGCTGAAGTCCTTGAGCGATATGTTGAAAGGGAAGCAAGGACGCTTCCGGCAGAATTTGCTCGGAAAGCGTGTCGACTATTCCGGTCGAACGGTTATCGTCGTCGGTCCCGAATTACGCCTGCATCAATGCGGGTTGCCCAAGAAAATGGCCTTGGAGCTGTTCAAACCATTCATCTTCCACAAGCTTGAAGAGCGTGGTGCGGCGACAACAATCAAAAGTGCCAAGCGCCTGGTGGAGAAAGAGCGTCCGGAAGTTTGGGATGTGTTGGACGAAGTCATTCGAGAACATCCCGTTCTTTTGAATCGCGCACCAACACTGCATAGACTCGGCATCCAGGCCTTCGATCCCGTACTGGTCGAAGGGAAAGCAATTCGGCTGCACCCCCTTGTCTGTGCCGCGTTCAACGCCGACTTCGACGGAGATCAGATGGCGGTGCACGTGCCGCTGTCTGTCGAGGCTCAGGTCGAAGCTCGCGTCCTCATGATGTCGATCAACAATATCTTGTCGCCTGCCAATGGGAAGCCGATTGCCGTGCCGTCGCAGGATATGGTGCTGGGGTGCTACTGGCTGACCAAGGAGCGTGTCGGCGCGAAAGGTGAAGGAAAGTTGTTCGGCTCCCCGGAGGAGGCTCGGATTGCCTACGACGCCGGTGCCTTGGATGAACACGCTCGGATTAAGGTCCGGTGCAACGGCGCGTTGGTGCAGACGACGGCCGGGCGCGTCATTCTATCGGAAATTCTTCCTCCAATGATGCCGTTTGCCGATGCCAATAAATTGATGACCAAAAAGGAAATGTCGAAGCTCATTGATGCGGTCTACCGGCAGGCCGGGCATCGAGAGACCGTGACCTTCCTCGATAAGATCAAAGATCTGGGATTCCATTATGCGACCAGGGCCGGCATGTCGATCTGTATCGACAATATGCATATCCCGTCCAGGAAGGAAGACCTGATTGGCAAGGCTCAGCACGAGGTCAATGAAATCGAAAAGCAGTACTCCGAAGGTTTGATTACCAATGGTGAACGATACAACAAGGTCATCGATATTTGGGCGCATGTAACTGAGCAGGTGGCCAATGAGATGATGAAGGAATTGGGTGCCGGGGGCGATCCTGCGAAGGCCGAATCCTTCAACCCAATTTTCATGATGGCCGACTCTGGCGCGAGAGGTAGCTCGCAACAAATTCGTCAGCTCGGTGGCATGCGCGGATTGATGGCCAAGCCATCAGGGGAAATCATCGAAACGCCCATCACGGCGAATTTCCGTGAGGGGTTGACGGTGTTGCAGTACTTCATTTCGACGCACGGCGCGCGAAAGGGCTTGGCGGACACCGCCTTGAAGACCGCCAATTCGGGATATTTGACTCGCCGCTTGGTGGATATTGCGCAGGATGTCATCGTGACGGAGGAAGATTGCGGGACCACGGACGGAATTTTGGTGAGTGCCCTGCTGGAAGGCGGGGAAATCATTCAGACGTTGGAAGAGCGTCTGTTGGGACGTCTCGCCGGCGAAGACATTCGCGATCCGGTGACCGGAGAAATCATTGTCTCGTTTAACGAGGAGATCGACGAAGAGCAAGCTAGGGCCGTGGTCGAGGCGGGTGTTGATCGGGTGAAAATTCGATCGGTATTGACCTGTCAGTCCGCACGCGGGGTCTGCCGGCTTTGTTACGGGCGCGATCTGTCGCGGGGGCGTCTGGTCGAGAAGGGTGAGCCGGTCGGCGTCATTGCGGCGCAATCCATCGGTGAACCTGGTACGCAGTTGACGATGCGCACGTTCCACATCGGTGGTACCGCGAGCAAGGTGGTTGAGCAGACCGTATTGGAGGCTAAGCATGCAGGTCATTTGAAGTATATGAGCCTCGACGCCAAGAAAAACGCCGACGTGCACAATGCCGGGATCGCCGTGCGCAATAAAGAGGGCGAGTGGGTGGTCATGAACCGCAACGCCAAAATTGCGATCGTCGATGATAGTGGGCGTGAACGTGAAAAGTACCCGGTTGTCTACGGCGCCAAGATCAAGTTGAAGGATGGGGATCGTGTCGAAGTCGGGCAAAAGCTGGTGGAATGGGATCCATACTCGTTGACCATCCTTACGGAGACCGGTGGAAAGGTTGCTTACGGCGACATTCTGGAAGGGGTCACGATGAAGGAGGAGTTTGACGAAGTGACGGGTCTTTCCCGAAAGGTCATTATCGAGCAGAGCGGTGCAACGTTGCGCCCTCGGGTTTCGATTAAGGATGACAGCGGAAAGACCGCGAAGGTATCCGGTGCGGGAGCGCCCGTTGCTCGGTACCTGTTGCCGGTCGGTGCGCACATTTTCGTCGAAAAGGGAGCCATGGTTCATCCCGGCGATGTGCTGGCCAAGATTCCGCGTGAAACGACGAAGACCAAGGACATCACTGGTGGTCTCCCGCGTGTGGCTGAACTGTTTGAGGCCCGTAAGCCAAAGGAGCAGGCCGTGATCAGTGAGATTGATGGTGAAGTCTCCTATGGCGGGTTTGTGAAGGGTATGCGGAAGGTGTTGGTCGACAATAAGATGGGCGATGTGAAGGAATATTTTATCCCCAAAGGGAAGCATGTCAACGTGCATGAAGGTGACTGGGTGCGCGCCGGTGAGCCTCTGATGGATGGGTCGGCCAATCCGCATGACATCCTGGATGTGCTGGGTCCGAAGGAGTTGCAGAAGTATTTGGTCGACGAAGTGCAGGACGTCTACCGTTTGCAGGGTGTGTCCATCAACGACAAGCACATTGAAATCATCGTCAGGCAAATGCTTCGAAAGGTTCGGATCGAAGACCCGGGAGATACCTCCTTCCTGCCTGGTAGTCAGGTCAGTAAGGGAATGTTTGACGTCGAGAATCAGAGGGTGTTGGAAAAGGACGGCAAGCCAGCTCTTGGCAAACCCGTGTTATTGGGTATTACCAAGGCCGCGTTGACGACCGATAGTTTCATCTCTGCAGCCTCGTTCCAGGAAACGACTCGTGTATTGACGGAAGCTGCCATCAACGGACGAGAAGATAATTTGCTGGGATTGAAGGAAAACGTGATTGTGGGACGTCTCATTCCTGCAGGTAGTGGATTTGAGGAATATCGAGAAACGTTTGTTGCCAGCGCGAAAGTGCCTAGTGAGCTGGCGGGGACGGTTCCGCAACCGGTTGGCGTCGTCGAGGCGTCCTCTCAGACAGCTGGCAACGAAACGCAAAATAATCCGTGAAAGAAAAAGAACGTTCTTGACAGAAGTGCCACACATCTCTATAATCCGACGGCTTCGCTCTTGGGGGTTTTGAGCAAACGCCTGATTTTCAAGAAAGAGAAGAGTGCATGCCAACGATTAATCAGTTAGTGCGAAAAGGTCGGACGCTCGTCAAGTCGAAGACGAAAAGTCCGGCGCTGAAGCGGTGTCCTCAGAAGCGCGGGGTCTGTCTCCGTGTCTATACCACCACGCCGAAAAAGCCGAACTCCGCCCTTCGTAAGGTCGCGCGTGTTCGGTTGACGAATGGCATGGAGGTTACGACCTATATTCCGGGCGTTGGTCATAATCTTCAGGAGCACTCCATCGTTTTGGTGCGCGGCGGCCGCGTGAAGGACTTGCCTGGTGTGCGGTATCACATCGTTCGCGGTTCTTTGGATGCGGTCGGGGTTGCGGATCGTAAGCAGGCTCGCTCGAAGTATGGGGCGAAGCGTCCTAAGTAGCAGGTCATTCTCTCGTTGCGCGCGGATGCGCGACGAAAACCGATTTCACTTATAGGGTAACGATGCCACGCGGACAATTTTTTGGTCATCGAGAAGCGCAGCCGGATTCGAAGTATCGAGACAAGCTCGTCGGGAAGTTCTTGAATGTCCTGATGGGTGGTGGGAAGAAGAGTACGGCTGAGCGTGTCTGTTATGGGGCCTTTGATCTGATTCAAGAGAAGACTAATGGCGGCGATCCGATGAAAGTCTTTAAGTCGGCTGTCGATAATGTGAAGCCGGTGGTTGAGGTGAAGTCGCGTCGTGTCGGTGGTGCTTCCTATCAGGTTCCTGTTGAGATCAGGCCATCTCGCCGTGTCTCGTTAGCGCTTCGTTGGATTACGGAGTACTCTCGTTCGCGCGGGGGAAAGAGTATGCAGGATAGGCTTGCTGCTGAATTGTTGGATGCGTCTAATAATACTGGTGCATCCGTCAAGAAGCGTGAGGATGTCCATCGGATGGCCGAGGCTAATAAGGCCTTTGCTCACTATCGTTGGTAGTCGTTTGTCGGGCTGCTGTTTGGCCGAGCTGCTAGTGCGTTGGGTGTTAGTTGTGCGGTAGCGGCTGGTCTTTGGCTGAAATGGTAGCGCGCTCGTTTTTTTTCTGGGGGGGTTGTGGCTAGGCAGACACCGTTAGAGCGAACTAGAAATATCGGCATCATGGCTCATATTGATGCCGGGAAGACGACGACTACGGAGCGCATCCTGTTCTATACGGGAATGACGCATAAGTTGGGCGAGGTCCATGAGGGCGCAGCGACCATGGACTGGATGGAGCAGGAGCGGGAGCGTGGTATTACTATCACGGCCGCTGCCACCACCTGCTTTTGGCGGGATCATCGTATCAATATTATTGATACTCCGGGTCACGTGGATTTTACCATCGAAGTTGAGCGTTCCCTCCGGGTTTTGGATGGTGCTGTGGCTGCATTTGACTCCGTTCAGGGGGTTGAGCCTCAGTCTGAGACTGTCTGGCGTCAGGCTGATAAGTACCAAGTGCCCCGTATCGCGTTCATGAACAAGATGGATCGGATTGGGGCTGATTTTTACGCCAGTGTTCAGTCTATCATTGACCGTCTCGGCGCCAATCCGGTTCCTATTCAGATCCCGATCGGTCGTGAGGCTGAGTTTCGTGGGTCTATCGATTTAGTGCGTATGAAGGGGTTCTTTTACGACGACGAAACGTTGGGGGCGAAGTATAAGATCGACGAAATTCCTGCCGACCTCGCAGAGAAGGCGAATGAGTATCGAGAGAAGATGCTTGAGGCGGTGGCCGAATATGATGATCAGGTCATGGAGAAGTATCTTAACGGCCAGCCTCTGGCCGAGGACGAGGTTCGTCGTGCGATCCGGGCTGCCACAATTGCGATGAAGGTGACGCCGGTTCTCTGTGGGTCCGCCTTTAAGAATAAGGGTGTGCAGCAGCTTTTGGACGCGGTGGTGGATTATCTTCCTTCTCCTCTTGATATTCCGGCGGCCGTTGGAGTGGATCCGAATAGTGGTAAGGAGTTGAGGCGGGATCCTTCTGATTCGGAGCCGTTCGCTGCCTTGGCGTTTAAGATCATGACGGATCCCTTTGCGGGGCAGCTGACATTCTTCCGGGTCTATTCGGGGACATTGAAGACTGGCACTGCTGTCTTGAATGTGACGAAAGGGACGAAGGATCGCATTGGTCGCCTGCTCAAGATGCACGCGAATAAGCGAGAGGAAATTGAGATTGTCTATGCCGGCGACATTGCTGCCGCCGTAGGGCTGAAAAGTGCGACGACTGGTGACACTCTCGCTGATGAGAAGCAGCCTCTCCTTCTTGAGGTGATGAAGTTTCCGGAGCCGGTCATTGCGATGGCGATTGAGCCAAAAACCAAGCAAGACCAGGAGAAGATGGGTTTTGCCTTGCAGAAGTTGGCGCAAGAGGACCCTTCGTTCAGGGTTCGTACTGATGAGGAAACTGCTCAGACGATCATCGCTGGTATGGGCGAGCTCCACCTTGAGATTATTGTGGATCGCCTGCTGCGTGAATTTAAGGTTGAGGCGAATGTTGGAAAGCCGGAAGTGGCATTTCGTGAAACTATCCGTCGCAAGGCTGAGGCAGAGTCGAAGTATATCAAGCAGACGGGTGGTCGCGGGCAATATGGCCATGTCGTGCTTACGGTCGAGCCTTCCGAGGCAGGTAAGGGGCTGGAGTTTGTGAATAAAGTCGTGGGTGGTGCCATTCCAAAGGAATACATCCCGGCTATCGAAAAAGGTGTGAAGGAGCGGATGGAGACGGGCGTCGTTGCCGGATTCCCTTTGCGAGACGTTAAAGTCACCGTGATCGATGGTTCCTATCACGACGTGGACTCCAATGAAATGGCATTTAAAATCGCTGCCTCCATGGGTTTTGCTGACGCTTGTAAGAAGGCCGACCCGGTCCTTCTCGAGCCGATCATGAAGGTCGAGGTGCTGGTTCCGCAGGACTTTATGGGAGATGTCATTGGCAACTTGAACGGTCGACGCGGAAAAGTTCAGGGCATGAAGGTTCGTGCTGGGGCCCAGGCCATTGAGGCGACCGTGCCGCTGATGGAAATGTTCGGCTATGCGACCGATTTGCGTTCTCGTACGCAGGGTCGTGCAACGTATAGTATGGAGTTTGATCGCTACGACCAGGTTCCTCGGCAGATCGCTGAGGCGATCACTGCTAAGCACCGTGGTGAGTAGTGGCGGGTTGTGTGAACTAGGGAGGATTGGGGATGGCGAAGGCGAAATTTGAGCGACGAAAGCCCCACGTGAACATCGGGACGATCGGGCACGTGGACCA
>NZ_CAJNBJ010000005.1 GCF_905220995.1 Nitrospira defluvii | reverse complement strand
CTAGTTTTCGGGGGGAAGGTCATACATTGCGCAATGAGGGCCTTTGGTTCCTACTCCGAAGATTCCCTTGTCGAACAGCCTGCCATCCAACTCTTCGCTGAGATGGGCTGGCAGACGGTATCCGCTTTGGAAGAAATCTTCGGTGTCGGTAGCACACTTGGCCGCGAGACCAAGGGCGAGGCGGTGTTGGTTCCGCGTCTTCGTGCCGCTCTTGAGCGTCTGAACTATTCTCTCCCACCGGAAGCCATTGCAGGGGCCATCGATCAATTAACTCGCGACCGCACGGTGATGAGCCTTGCGGCGGCGAATCGCGAGGTGTTTGGCTTTCTGAAAGAAGGAATTCCAGTTTCCGTTCCCGATCCCAAGGGTGGCGGACAGAAGACGGAGCGAGTCCGAGTCATTGATTGGGAGAATCCTGCTGCCAATGACTTCCTTTTGGTAAGCCAGTTCAGTATGACGGGACCGCTGTACACCCGTCGGCCTGATCTCGTCGGGTTCGTGAATGGCCTCCCCATCATCGTGATTGAGCTGAAGAAGCCCGGTGTGCCGGCGCAACAAGCCTTTGACGATAACCTCACCTGCTACAAGTCCGACATTCCTCAACTCTTCTGGTTCAACGGGCTGACGATTGCCTCCAATGGGACGGAAAGCCGTGTGGGCTCGCTGACCGCCGACTGGGAGCGGTTCTTTGAATGGAAACGGATCGAGCGCGAGGACGAACCTCGCCGCGTGTCGCTTGAAGTGATGTTACGAGGCACGTGCGAACCATCTAGACTGCTCGATCTATTGGAAAACTTCACCCTCTTCTCTGAGCATAAGACCGGTCTCGTAAAAGTCCTCGGACAAAATCACCAGTTCCTCGGCGTGAATAATGCCATTGCCGCTACTTTGGTTGCCCGGAAGCAGGGCCACGGGCGCGGCGGGGTGTTCTGGCAGACGCAGGGATCGGGCAAGAGTTTCGCGATGGTGTTCTTCGCTCAGAAGATCCTCCGTAAGGTTCCCGGCAACTGGACTTTTGTGGTGGTGACAGACCGTGTGGAATTGGACGTGCAGATCGCGAAGACGTTCAAAGCTTGCGGGGCGGTCAGCGAGACGGAAAGCGAGCTGTGCCATGCGCAGAGTGGCACGCAGCTGCGGCAACTGCTCGGCGAGAACCACCGCTACGTCTTCACGCTCATCCACAAGTTCCAGACTCCAGAACTTTTGTGTGACCGGTCCGATGTGATCGTGCTGACGGATGAGGCGCATCGTAGCCAATACGATACCTTGGCCCTGAACATGCGTGCGGCCTTACCGAAGGCCCTCTTCCTGGCCTTCACCGGCACGCCACTGATCGCCGGAGAGGAACGGACCCGCGAGGTGTTCGGGGACTATGTCTCCATCTATGACTTCCAGCAGTCGGTTGAAGATGGGGCGACGGTCCCGCTGTTCTATGAAAACCGGACGCCGGAACTCCGCTTGGAGAATCCCAACCTCAATGACGATATCTACAATCTGATCGAAGCGGCCGGCCTGGATGACGAACAGGAAAAGCGGCTGGAGCGTGAGTTAGGCCGCCAATATCAACTACTCACCCGGGATGAACGACTCGAAAGCATCGCCAAAGATATCGTCCAACACTTCCTCGGGCGTGGCTTCCAGGGCAAAGCCATGGTCATTTCCATCGATAAGGCGACAGCCCTACGGATGCACGACAAGGTCCGAACGTACTGGAAGGCCGAAGAGAAACGTGTCGAGCAGGAGTTGGCCAGGCTCACTACCTACGGAGCGAAGACCGCCTATCCTGATCGCATCCGGGAACTTAAGGCACGGTTGGATGTGATTCGCACAACGGATATGGCGGTGATTGTCTCGACAGAACAGAATGAGATTGAGCGGATGAAGAAGCTCGAACTCGATATCGCGCCTCACCGGAAACGGATGAATGATGAGTCGCTGGATGAGAAGTTCAAAGACTCGAACGATCCCCTGCGCCTCGTCTTCGTCTGTGCCATGTGGTTGACCGGCTTTGATGCCCCGAGTTGTTCAACGGTCTACCTCGACAAGCCGATGCGGAACCACACTTTGATGCAGACGATTGCCAGAGCCAATCGTGTGTTCCCCGGCAAGCACAGCGGCCTCATTGTGGATTACGCGAACGTCTTTGCTTCGTTGGAGAAAGCGCTGGCGATCTATGCCAAAGGCCGTGGTGGGGAGCAGCCCATCCGGGACAAGCAGAAGCTCGTGGAAAGCCTGCGCCAGGCGATCACGGAGACCGAAGCCTTCTGCCTGGCGCATGGCGTCAATCTAGGAGAGATAGAACAGACTCCTGCAGGGAGCCTTGACCGACTGACGAAGATCGGTGAAGCGGTCGAACGCTTGATCTCTCCCGACCCTCTCCGCAAAGACTTTCTCGGGCAGGAGGGTTGGGTCCGAACGCTCTTTCAAGCGGTGAAGCCCGATCCATCGGTGCTGGAGTTCACGTCCCGCGCCGCCTGCCTGGCGACTATTGCCGAAAGCATTCGTGAACGAACGGGCGTAGGACCGGCAGATATTTCAGCCGTGATGGCCGACCTCAATAAGATTCTGGATGCGTCCGTGGCAGCGGATGGATTTCACATCCCTCAGGACAAGACCGGCCATGGGATCATCGATCTCACGAAGATCGACTTCGAGGCGTTGGCCAAGCGATTCGGGAAGTCCAGGACCAAGAATATCGATCTGGAACAACTGAAGGCGGCGATCCGCGCTCAACTGGACAAGCTCGTTCGCCTGAATCGGACTAGAGCCGACTATCTCACCAAGTTCGAAGAACTGATTGAATCCTACAACGCGGGCAGCCGGAATATTGACGACCTCTTCAAGGAGCTCTTGGCGCTTAGCCGTAGTTTGAACGACGAACAGGAACGGCATGTCAGAGAGCGTCTGTCTGAAGAAGAACTCGTGGTGTTCGATATTCTGACCCGCCCGGCTCCTGAACTGGCTCCCGAGGAACGTGCCGAAGTGAAGAAGGTCGCCAAGGAACTACTGGGAAAGCTGAAACAGCTGTTGGTGCTGGAGTGGCGGCAGAAGGCGACAGCCCGCTCACAGGTCAAGCTGGCCATCGAGGAGCTATTGGATCAAGGCTTGCCTCGCAGCTACACGCCGGATCTTTATAAAGAGAAGTGTTCAGCGGTCTTCGAACATTTCTATGAATCCTACGGAGACCGAGGAGCGAGCATCTATCCAACCGCTGGCTAACCTCACCTGAGCATTGCCACTCCACTCCCCGCTGACATCGTCCCATTAGCTCGTCAGAGACAATCACACGCCTCTCTCGCTTTCGTCCGACGCCCCCCCTTCCTTAGTGCCCTCACGCCGCCCGGGCCAGCCTCACCTTACCGATTTTCTGCGGCTCCAGCAGCCATCGAAGAATCTTCACATCCGTCTGCCTATCATGACCTCATCGGTCGGGCGGTCTCCCCTTCACCTCATAATTTCCGCCATCTGATTGGTACACCAGAGCTTCACCATTTCACACCCTGCCGCTACCTCTCTCCACCCACCAGAAGAAGCGAGCCAGCCAGAGACGAGCTTCTGAATAGGTTGGGCGAAAAGATTTTTCTGCCGCACTGTTCCCAACCACAGAACGGCTCTACCCCCAGAGGAGGTTCCCCATGCAATCCACCACAACATTCAGCTACCTACGTTCCAAGATTTCGGAATGGAAGGCCAACGATCTGCTCTTGCCATCCGAAGTGAGCTGGGCGCGGTTTCAGGAAGTAGCCACCAATGACATTCTCCCCGTGCTATGCGAAGCCCAGGATGCCCTGGAGGCTGCTGGGCTGGAGGTGTCTATCACCACGTTGGACGAAGAAACCCGCTGCCTCACTTTGTATGTCCAAGATGTGGGGCTCTTTTTTTCACCCGCAGAAGATGGCATGACAATCTGTTTCTTAGCTCGACGCTTCTCGGGAAAGGAGCAGGGCTATGAAAGCCGCATCTTGTACAAGCGGGCGAAACCGGAACCGTTGCGCCGGCTGGTGGAGGAGGCACTCCTCCGGCTCCTCGGCCCTCGCCGGGCCCACGTGGTGAATCAGTAATGGAACGGTGGTGGCGTGGCCATCGTCATTACGGGCGCGCCACCATCGTCTGAATAACCATCCCGGCTGCACACACATTCAAGAGTGAAGGGGTGTCATGAGCGACAGCACGGTCATGATCGATTTACGGGTGACAATCCGCAACCATCAGAATCTGGGCATGTTACCGTGTGAAGGCGGGCCTGGCCGGCGCTTCCAGGTGCTGGTGAGCGAAGTCGTCGTCGTGGTCCTGAGAGAGGTAGTCAACCTTCTCTGCCTGGAGGGACTCACCACTCATCTGCTCATGTCGATGGACGAGGGGACCCCCTACGTGGGCCTCCATATCGATCACCCACATACGATCCTCTGGATTTATCCCTCGCCGTCTACCTCCGAGGTGATGTCGAGCGTCCGAGGGGGGCTCTACCTCGACTATAACTGCGATCGCACTCTGCCCTATCGCGGTCTGACCCTGGCGGTGTTGGAGACTGTCCTAGTTGAACAACTGCGGCTGGTCCTGTGCCCGCCACAGCCCATTGTATGACTACCAAGCAGGCGAAGAGAAACCCAAGCGGCAGAAACGTGCGTCCTAAGCAGAGGACCAGTGTTGGTGCCCGTGGGAGTGGCAACAACATGAAGTCAGTGGTGCATAGGACGTCATCGCGAAGACGCTGCGTACCAAACGCAGCGTCCAAAGACATGGATTCTCCCTCAAGAATCACAGTGGAAATCCGATACGGTGAACGTACGGCTCGCCGGAGAGGCACTGTCATCCAGCGCCTGGGGTGATACCGCATGAGGGTGATGGTCGGCACAGTAGCTTGGACATCCAAAGGGGAATGACTGATGAATTGGACTTATCGCAATGTGGGTGAGATTTGGCCGAACGCCTCCAAGCTGTTCCAGATTCCCCCCGCTCCCTCCGGACACGAGTACCTAAAAGACTTTTTGGTGACGGTGCAAAGCAGTGAGGTGCAGGCATATGAATGTCTCAGGCTTGCACGGTGGGGAGAAGCGACAGGTCTTCGGGTCACATGTCCTCGGTGCGGAAAAGTAGCGTGGAACAAGTCGTCTGACCGAGCGAAGCATCGGTGGCGCTGTGTCACCAAATCGATGTATGAAAAGCACCAAGAGACGAAGGGCTACAAAACCGGTGGGCACTCCCGAAACGGATGCGGTTGTACATTTTATGATACGAAAGGAACGCCGTTCGAACGCCTTCGCATCTCTTTAGGATTGGTCTTCCTCTCGCTGTACCTTCCAGGTAAGGAGGTGGACGCCCTGTTGCGTAGCCTGGGAGATGAGGTGACTGCAACGGCTCTCACGAAGGTCCTCCGCAAGTTACAGCAAGAGCAACATGGCGATCTGCGGCACCGGATGCGGTGCTTGGCTCGATATTTTTGCGGCCGACTCTTGTGGGGCCCGCACAACGCACTGCTGTCTCGAAGCGGGGGGCAGCTTCTCCGCAAGAAACTTTACCGTAGCATGATCACTCATCGGTTGGAACAAGCCGAGAAGAAAGATGCCCTGAGCGAACTGCCGAAACACTATAAGAAGATTCGGTCCCTGCTCGGCCAGTTTGAACGGATGCAATTCGCCGTGCTGCATGATCGGCCCGTGGATATCCCGCGAGGGTTGGAGATCTATCAATCACTGATGGCAGAAGTTATAGCGCTGGTTCCCCGAAAGGCCGCATAAAACCAGAAATGGGGAGGCGCAGACGTGCGCCTCCCCATTTTATTATTGATTCAGTGACGCATCGGCTAACTGGGGGGGCGATAATCTAACGCCTCCCCACATGACATTTTATTGAGTCTCCCATGAATGGGCGTCGAATTGTCGCCTCCCTCTAGGTGTTTTGCGCTCAGTGAGAGCAAGAGGGAGGCGTAACAAGAGCCGACTCCCTCTCGCCCCCCCCAATTACCTGGGACTGATTCCTCACATAGGCTGAACCGCTCGGAGTGAACCGCTGTACCTCAGCGTCACCAGAGTGTACTGGAGCTTTCGGCCGCGCCAGGGAGGTCGGTTGTGCTCCAACACAGCGATCGTTTGCTCCGATCAGGCCGCTGATAGGTCAGAGTGATCGATCCTCCTTCCCCCAGAGATCCTAATACGCGCGGCAGTGCCCGCCGCACGACTCGCATCCTACATACGCCCATGACGGGGGTTGAGGCCGAGCTGTTCGGCCACGTTCTCGACGAATCGTAGCGGTCGCGTGGTCACTCGGTCTTCGAAGATGTCCCCGCCTCATCGAACGGCTTCGGGAAATTCCTGTGCGTCCGCGCGATCTAGACGAATCATTCTAAATTAAGTGCGTATGGGCACGCCGCGAAGCTTTTCCACAAACATGCGGCCTTGTAATGGCCTATGCAACACTACGCCAACCTCTTTTGTTCACCTAGGCTGCTGTGACACTTCAGGGATAACGGTTGAGCCTTCGTGGACAAGAACGTCTCAAAGCTTCGGTCCTTGAGGAAAACGCGAACGAGCCGTTGTAACGCTCCTGGTCACCAAGACTCGCTGGACGATCAACGCGAGATCATAGTTACGACCACCAAACCTGAAGCCAGGCAAATTCAAGGATCGCCTCATCAATTCGCAGATGCATGATCGCGGCTATCCCAGCGTGCATGCCCCAAGGCAATCACTTTCAATCAACGCCACTCCCATACAGTACTGCCATTTATTCCTCGTAGCTGACTCACACTCAGGCCCGTACGAATCCACCCGGCAGCCTATTAAAGGTATGCGGCGCAGCTAAGTCTAACGACTGCCACGTGAGCTAACGGTCAGAAGGAGCCATCTCCCCGTTCCTACTCGTGAAGCGCGATGTACGTGCTTCGGAAGCAAAAGGAGCGGAAAGATGCCGTCACATGAAAAAGACTTTCTCACACCCAAACAACTGGCCCATCGGTGGCAAGTGTCGGTCGAATACTTATATCGCGCTGTCCTTGGCCTGCCGGGAGGCATACCAGCCATGAAACTTGGCAACGGCTCCCGCGCCCGCTGGCGAATAGCGCTTGGTGTCATTGAAGACTGGGAGCGAAAGCATTCGCCCCCACATTACGAGTAGTCATTGTATGATCAAAACGATTGGGCGCAACAAGCAATGGATTGATATTCATCCAAACCGTAAGGCGGGCCGGATACGCAAGGTCGTGCATGGCAACCGTGAAACGGCCCAAAGGATCGTCAATTCGCTCTACGAACAGTACTATCGCGGTGTTTTTGGGTGGCCCAAGGAATCTACCACCACCGTTGCAATGCTGATCGATCTCGTACTAGAAGATCGAGGGTTAAAGGGTTCGGTCGGTGAGCATGATGTGGCTAACGCCGCGTTGTGGAATAAACTCATTGGGACGAAGCCGGCAGAGAGTATCAAGGGAAGCTATCTCAAATCGCTGGCCAAGGAATGGATGACCGTTCCTCAAAAAGTCGGCGGAAGAAAGAAGCTGATGCTTCTGGAAGCAGGAACCGTCAACAAGCGCATTGGTTTCTTGATGCGAGGTTATCAATTAGGGCTCGAGGCAGAGCCGAAATTGGTGACCGCGAAACCGGTGTGGCACCAATTGAAAGAAAATCCGCCAAAAAGCGGATTCGTCAATTGGCCAGATTTTGAACGCCTCAGAACCCATCAACCTGAGTGGGTTCAAGTACCTTCTACCATCGGACACTGGTCAGGGATGCGCTTAGACGAAGTGCTGGGTCTTGAACGGATACAAGTTACCTTTGATCATAATAAGCAAGATGTCACCATTGACCTGCGGCCAGGGGAAACCAAGAACGGCGAACCGCGTTTTATTACCCTGAGTGGTGATCCGTACGAGGTCCTGGCCCGGTGGGAAGCGCAAACCCTCCAGTCTCATCCAAACTGCAAATACTTCTGCCACAGAGATGGGGAAAAGACTGATAGCATTCGCTATCAGTGGGAACGCTCATGCGTTGCTTCCGGCCTAGGAAGCTGGAAGAATCCCACGGCGAAGACACAGAGTCTCAAGGGGTACGAAGGGCTCACATTTCATGATCTCCGTCGAACCGGTGTTCGCAACCTGAGACGAGCGGGTGTCGACCAGAAAACCATCATGTTGATCATCGGGCACAAGACGACCTCCATGTTTGACCGCTACAACATTATTGATGAAGAAGACGTGCGCGACGCGTCTAGGAAGCTTCGCGGCTACATTCAGTCGAAATATCAAAATGGCAATTCCGGTGGACAGCTGGTGGACAGTGCTTCCCCAAACACTCCTCCAAACCCTTAATTTACCACTGGTTTTATTGTTAGAGCATAACTTTGGTAAAGCAATGCTCTGAACCCATCGCCTCCACCTGATTCCCTACACAATCACCGAATCGTCGCTCTAGCTGTGGCGTTGCCAAGCTTTCAAGCGCACATCCCACATCCAATCTCTTCCTACCAGATCCAACCACATCCAATCAGTCCGTGGACACTTGGTGGTCAATGCTCTAGCACCATTTCACGATCGCGCAGTCACCGATTTCGCCATCGTCGCCCCCCAAGACAAGCCGAATAACCCGCACGCCGCCTAGCTCCCTGCTTCTTACCGTCTCAGGGCAACTGCCCCCACCCGATGGAACCTGGCACTTTTCGTCCTACTCGCTGGCCGCCCGCTTCCAATAACATCTCACCATAAGGTTCGGCCACTCTGGAGCGCGCGGCCCGAGCCACTTATTACTCGCTCCGCCGAAAGGACACACGATATGTGTACACGTTGCTTTCCTCTCATCACCATCTCACAGCAAGACCTGATTCTGCGGGAGATTGCGCGCCAGTTTCCTCGAGAGTATCCGCTCTTCGGATTGTTAGATGAACTCGGGCTTCGTCTTTCAGAAGGCTTGGCCGTGACCGCCGAGGACATCTCAAAGAGAGCGATCACGATCCACCAAATCTGGACTGGATCGGCATTGGTCCCGATCGAACGGCCAAGGACGGTATCCCTCTCAGACCCGTTGGGCAATCGACTGTTTGCCGACGCTCAGGCCCTATTAAATAATCCGCGACCGCCGGCCCACCCCCTCTTTATGTTTACCAACATCCACACAGGAAAACCCTATTCACGGCTCTATTTATATAACCACGTGTGGCTCCAGGTACTCCACACGCTCAAGCTTCAACCGACTCACATGTCAGTTCTCAGGCGAAACGCCGCTCGACGTTTCATTCGGAATATGCGGAATGTGTCACCCCAGCAAGTCGCATACGAGTTGGGGATCCGGCACCGGCTCCTCAAGCCATTCGATGAAAACTAACAGGGAATCACGACGGCGGAGGGCGTCCCCTCCCCCGTCTATCCCCTACGCTTCAACCATCTCTGGAGAAAGTCTTGCCCACAAGAAAGAGGGCGCACTATGAACAGCCTTGTTCCACGTGCACTTCCAATGATTGACGGGCCACGCATGTGGCCCCCCAAAAGTCCGCTTCGCTATTCCCTCATTAATGTAGCTCAACTCAGACAAGCCGCCCATCGTCTGCGGTTATTGCTTCCCCCATCCTCCCCCCTCACGCCCAATCGTCTCAACGACGGCCAGAGGGACGATATTGGTGTAAGCAAATCGTGAACCTGCCGATACTAATGTGCTCGATGGCACTCCGGAACATCAACACTCAAAGGAGATTATTTATGGAGAACCAACACATGAATGCACTTCCAATTTTGCAGAAGTATTTTCGATCAACGCGGGAGCATGATCTCATCAGTGAGAAGCTCATTCACCGACACTTTCAGAAGTACAAGGACTTTATCCTTTGGAAGTACAACTTCCATCTTCGAGATACGGAAGGACAACAGGCAAACTAAGGGACAACGGCAGGGAGCGAGAGGGAGGAGAGAAAAAAGCCGCCTCCCTCTTGCTCCCTAAGGTGATTTACACAGCAACCATCATGCCCGCACGAACCGCCTACCACCGCACTGACATCTTTCACAGATGAACCGTCGGTGACACAGTAGTACGCACAGCATCACTCCATGTTCTAACGAGTTGCGCCCCTCACCATCGAATAAGCCTCCGAGAAACCATTCTGTCCAGATGGGTACGCGTGCTCACTGCCAGAAGTACTCGCGTTCTGGTCAGTTCTGCACCGCCGCAACATCCACTCACGCCCTATCATCCAACCTGTACGCATTAGACCACCGTGTCATACGGGAAAGGATAGAGCCATGGACCCCAAGATGAACCAGCCAGCTGACAAATACGAGACGCTTTCCCTGACAACACGGGGGCGCGGCACGTCCCAGGTGAGTGCCTCGAAGAGTGTCCCATCACGCTCCCCTTCCACGCTCCCAGGTCCTGGGGAGAACGTGACGGCCCATCCTGATGTTGCCAAGCCGGATGAAAAGACAGCACCTCATCAAAGGACCATTCCGTTCATGCCCACCCTGCCGCAGGTGGCAGGAGTGACACTCCCCGAACTGATGACGCTACCAGAGATCTGCGCCTTTTTGAAATGCAAGCCCAGTTACATCTACTCACTGACCAGTACCGATCGCATCCCGCACCGAAAATTTGGCGGCACCCTGCGGTTTGTCAAAGTTGAAATCCTTCAATGGCTGGATCGCGGCCGCCGAGGCCCTCGAATGAACGAGCCACCCAGGAGCGATTCGTAAGCGTCACTCCCCATCCACGTTTTACCAGAGGGTTCCATGGCCACAACCGTGACAATCGACAAAGGGTGTCTGTATCGCCGAAAGGATCGGCCGACGATTTATGTGAAGTTCACGCCACGGAAAGGCGCCAAGCCGATCCAGCTCAGTACCGGCAAGACCAATATGATCGCGGCCGCCGCGGCGGCCCAGGTGTTATTGGACAAGTATCAGGGCAAGACGCCGGGGCAGGTGAAAGGACAGAAGCTGACCATCGCAGACTTCTGTCGGCTGCCCGACAAGAAAGATTGCGACGACCGCGGTGGCCAATTTTGGCAGTATCTCGTCGGCAATCGAGCCGGGAACACGCGGAATCGACATCGCGATATTTTGAAGAATCAGATCATTCCGACCTTCGGCAAGTCTCGTTTCGATGACGTGGAACCAGAGGAGATCGAAACATGGAAACAACGCCGGTTGGCTCTGGTCAAACGATCGACGGTGTTGAAGGAACTGCACTGTTTGTCTGCCGTCTTTCGAGTGGCCCGAAAGGTGTACCGTTACACAAGCCAAAATCCTGTAGCCGACATCGAAAAACCCACCGTCCCCAAGCGCAAACAGCAGATCCCGACGGCCGAGGAGATGAGGGCGTTCCTGGACGCAGCGGCGCTGCTCAAGCCTTATGCGTACGCCAGTCTGTTAACGGTATATCAAGGTGGTCTCCGCATCGACGAAGCCCGGCACCTCGAACCCTGCGATGTCGATGAAGAAGAGGAGGTCCTCCGCATTCGGGTGAAGAAAGGCTGGTCACCAAAGGATCAGGAAGACCGGGATATCCCGCTCGTCGAGCCCATGCGCACAGTCTTGCTGACATTGAAGCATCAGAACCCGCACGCACGGTGGCTGTTGCCACGTGGGGATACGCGCACCTACAAGTGTGAGCGCTGCGGTGGGCCGGAAACACACATTGGCAATTTGCGCAGTGCGATCCTGTCGCTCGCCACCGCCGCCGGCATTTCGAAGCGCATGACGCATCACATCCTGCGCCACTGCAACTCGACGCACAATCGGCAACTGGGCGCCAAAGACTACGAGGTGATGGAATTGCTCGGCCAGCAATCGACCAAAATCCATACCATTTATACGCATGCGGAGTGGCAACATATCGTCGAAGCGACCCAGCGACTTGGGGCCTCAATCGGAGGGGCTGGGTTGTCCGCGTGGTTGTCCGCCCGGCCGCAAGAGGCTGAGAAGTCCAATCGGTCAAGGACTTAGGACGCCGACCGCAGCCGGGCAAGGGCTGGGCAGAGCACGGGTCACTGTTCACGAGGCCGCATGGTAGATATTTGATTGACTCACACCCAAGCCGTTACAATCCCACATCTGTCGGTATCAACTGAACCCTACTCGCTTCGCCGACTGATCCAGCCGGCGAAGAACAAGAACAGGGACACAAGGAATACCACACCACCCAAGTAGTAGAGAGCCTTCCAGAGGCCGGCACGAACTCCTCCGGTCAGTTCGAGTCCCACCGTGAGCATGACAAACGCAAGCATGTAGCTCAGTGACAGCCGAAAAATCGTCGTGGGCAGTCGCTTGAGGAATCCGTACCAGGTCAGGTATTTCTCTGCGTCCGGTGGCAAATCAAATCGACGGCGACCTTGTGGAGGTGCAGGGCTCATCAGCAATTCCTCCTGTTTCTTAGTGTTGCGCGTTCGATAACTGGTCCAACGCTCCCAGAGCCCCGGCTATCCCTTTCGCTAATTCAGCCATCGCGCTGTAGTCCAGCGTATCCGGCCGATCCGTACCCCGGTGATAATGCGGGTTCCGGTAGAACGCCGTATCCGTGAGCATGATCGCCGAATACCCTTCCTTCCAAAAAGACCCATGATCTGAGAGATCCACACCGGGAATCCACCAGGGCCCGGTGAACGTCTCCACCGGCAAGGTCGCGTGAGACTTGAGGCCATCACGAACGCGGGCCTGCAATGGTTCTGATGCAGAATTGCCCACGACGGTGATGAAGTTACCCGTGCTCGGATAGCGCCACCGGAGCCAGAACAACGGGAAAGACTGACTGTCTTTCTCCTGCGAATAGTACCCGACCATTTCCAGACAGATCATCGCCTCGACCCGTTCTCCACGTTCTTTCAGACTGCGGGCATACACGCGGCTGCCCATCTGTCGGCTCCGAAAAAACGGCGGCTCTTCCAGTGTAAACGCGACAAAGCGCACCGTATTCCGAAAGCGCGTCACCGCATGCAGGCGCGCCAGCTCCAGCAACACGGCGATGCCGCTGGCATTATCATCGGCGCCGGGTGTTCCTTCCACTGTGTCGTAATGGGCGCCGACGATAAGGATACGGTCCGGCTCCTCCGTCCCTCGCCGTTCCGCGATGATGTTGCGATACATCTGCCCATTCACCTCGTAGGGCTGCAAGATAACCGTATATCCGCCCGCTTGAAACGACTGCGTGATGAAGTCGGCAGCCGCGGCCAGACTTGCGGTATCTCGATAACTCCGGGGGCCGATGGTCTCAGCCAACGTCCTGACAATAGCTTTGAGCCGCTCACGGACATCGGGAGCGGCAGCAATTGGTTGCCCAGAGTCCATAGCCGTCACCCTCTGACAGAGTAGCTACGCCGCCAGAGCTACAAGCCCTCCAAGTAATGGACCACACCTCATCCAGCCTCCTTCTGTCCTGTGCCGTTCATTGGGTGCGCATCCGTGCAAGGCATCTCCTCTGAATTTGTGAGTTTTTCGAAGTACTCTACAGGCTGATGCGCCCATTAAACCACGAATGCCAGCCGGCCAAGACACGCCGATCACCGGAGCAAAAGTTCGGTGCAGACCCTGTCATGCCTTGTGCGGCACTTGCCAAGATAAAGCCTGGGTGGTCTGACTTCACACTTCTCCTTGGGTGTCCGGCTCGCCACAGTGACGCAAAATATGAGCACGGACGGCATCGCGCAGCACGACCGCTGCGGCAAAGGCCTCGTGCGCGTCTGTAACGGGCAGCAAGGGAGCCCCAAACGTGATGGTGATCGCGCCGCGCCGTGGCCACCATTGGCCGTCACGCAGAATGGACCGGGTGCCGCAGATCGCCACCGGCACAACCGGGATGCCCGTGTTGGCGGCCACAACAAAGGCCCCCATCCGGAAGGACTTCAACCCGGGCAAACGGGTAAACGTGCCCTCGGGGAAAAAGACCAACGCACGCCCGGCGCGCAGCGCGACCTCCAGCCGCCGAGCATCTTGCACACTCTCGTGGGCTGCGAAGCGTTCAACGAACTCCGCGCCCAAGCGTTGAAGATAGACGCGCGGAATGAAGTGCTCAAGCAATTCGCGCTTGGCTACGAAGCCAAACTGTTCTGGCAGCGCCGCCACCAGGACGAAACCGTCGAGGTAGCTGGCGTGATTGACCACCAGCACACAAGGCGTCCCGCGCGGCAGATACTCCATCCCGGTCACCGTGAATGGCGTTCCGGTCAGCCGAATTAATAGCCGTGCACCGACCCGGCCGACTGCCCAGGCCCAGGAAGGGCGTGGGGTGAAGATGGTGACCAGCCAGACAATTGGCGCCACCAGCCAGAACACCAACCAGGCCCACGCCGCAAAACACACATCCGCTGCCCTTGCCGCCCAGCGTTGCACCTGGGGAATGAATGCACCCGCGGCAAGGCTGACTACCTGCCACCACCCGACACGCCTGTGCTCGCCGGCCAATCCTGCCTCGAACAGCGCTCGCGTGGCGGCTCGACGCAACTTGCCACTGGAAGTCTTTAGTACGGTACGGGGCGGTGCAAGCGCAATTTGGTCAGCAGGCTCGCCCAGTACCTCGACGATTGCAGCGTTGATCGCCTCGCAAAGTTGATGGCGTTCACGCTGGCCGCTCTCGCGTGTTTCAGCGAGGACCACCAGCCGCTCGGTGCCCGAGGCCGGGTCGGGGCTGCCGAAGACGACAACGCAGCCCTTTCTCACCCCCGGTATCTCGCCAACCACCTCCTCTACTTCGTGGGGGTAGATGTTGCGCCCGCCTCGAATGATGATGTCCTTGACCCGCCCCGTGAGAAAAACTTCGCCGCCGGCGATGTACCCACGGTCACCGCTGTCAAGCCAACCGTCACGGAACAGCTGTGACGTGGCCTGGGGATTGTTGAAATAGCCGCGCGTGGCCGACGCCCCCCTGAATTCCAGTCGGCCCTCTTGCCGCTCACCCAGCTCATTACCGGATGCATCCACGATCCGCAATTCGTGGCCGGGCAACGGCCGCCCGCAGGAGACAAAACATAGCGGAGAGGCATTGTCGGGAGCGGCGGGTACAGCGCTGCCGGTACGCGTGAAGGATTCTCGCTGGACACGATCGATGAGGGGGCCGCGGCCGGATGGCGGAAATGCAAGTCCCACGGAACACTCGGCCAGCCCATATACCGGCGTGAGTGCCTCGGAGTGGAAGCCGTACTGAGCGAAACGCCTTCCGAAACGCGTCAGTGTCTCCGGCAAGACCGTTTCCGCGCCGTTGAATGCCAGCCGCCACGAACTGAGATCAAGTCCGGCCAGCTCCTCGTCGCCGATCTTCTTGACACACAGTTCATAGGCAAAGTTGGGTGCCGCCGAGAGTGTACCGCGGTACGCATGGACTGCCTGCAGCCAGCGGACGGGCCGGGCGAGGAAGGCCAGAGGCGACATGACGACCAGTGGAATGCCGAAGTAGAGCGTGCCCAGCCACGCGCCGATCAGTCCCATATCGTGGTAGAGCGGCAGCCAGCTCACGAAGACATCATCGGGGCGGAGGCCGATCGCCTGGCCCATGGCACGGATGTTGGCAAGCAAATTGGCATGGGTAAGCACGACGCCCTTGGGATCGCCCGTGCTGCCGGAAGTGTATTGGATAAAGGCCACATCTTGCGCCGCCACCGGTACCCGGGTCAGGGACTCTCGTGAGCGCAGCAGTTCCTGCGCGCTCACCACCGTACCCAGGGAAGGCACATGAACCCGCAGCAGCCATGCCACGGCGCGCGCTTCCGGTATCGTCACCAGGAGGACGGCTTGTGCGTTGCACAAGATGCCGACATGGCGGCGGACGTGTTCTTCCACTTGGGCCAAGTGCGCCGGGGGATAAATGGGCACGGGAATACCGCCGGCAAGCAGGATGCCCGCATAGACCGGAAAATACTCCGGACCGGTCGGCAACATGATGGCCACTGATTGTCCCGCTTCAAGGCCACGGTGTTGCAGACCTGCGGCGACCCGTTCAGATGCCTCCGCCAGATCGCGACAGGTGATGGGCTGTTCGCCACTTTCGCCGGTATAAATAACCTGGATGCGGTCTGGTTGCCGGCGCACATGCCAGTCGATCACTTCGAGCAACGTGGTGGCATCGACAGCTTCGCCTTGCGCAGATTCCAACGTTGGCCCGGGCTGGATCGGCGCACGACGTGCCGATCCACGTGCCCCTTTCTGCAGGGCCTCGAGCAGGTCACGGGGAGTGGTGGCGCGAACCAGCGTGTCCTCCGGCAGATCCACGCCGAACGCACGCTGGATACGCACCATCAGTTCCACCCGCGCCAAGCTGTCGAAACCGAGATCGCGATCCAGCGAATTGTCCAGAGTGATGGGCCTGTCAGGTCCGGTGTGCCGGTGAAGTTCAGCGAACAGTGTGCGCACGATGTCGAGAAGCTCCGACGCAGGTTCGGGACTCGGCCTTGCTTCAGTCTGCTCTTGGGATGTCTCCACGGCTTCTCTCCCGATGAATGGAATCTGCAGCCCTTCAAGCTGGGGGCAGATGCCCGGAGTAAAGCTTGAGAATGTGTTCCGCAAAACGTTGCTCGATCGCAGGACGTTTGAGTTTGAGAGTCGGCGTGACAAGATCGTTGTCGAGGGTCCAAGGCTCGAGTGTCAACCAAAATCGACGTACCTGGGCATACTCGGGGACGCTGGCCAGTCGTCGGTGGCATAGGTTTTCGATATGATGCTGGAGACGCACATCGGCCAGCGCGGCGGGATCCTCCGCAGGTAACGACCATCTTTGGGCCATGGAACGCCAGGCCCCGGCGTTCAGCACCAAGAGTGCGGCCAGATAAGGCTTACCCTCGCCGACCACCATCGCCTGGTCGATCAGCGGGTCCAGGACGAGTGCCATCTCCACCGCCTCGGGCACGATTTTCTCTCCGGTGGACAGGACAACGATCTCCTTGAGACGCCCGACGATGAACACATATCCGTTTTCGATGCGTGCCTGGTCACCCGTGTGCAACCAGCCCTCGGCATTGATCGCCCTGGCCGTATCCTCGGGCCGGTTCCAGTAGCCCATCATGACGTTGGGACCACGCACCAGTAATTCATTCTGCTCACCGAGCCTGACCTCAACCCCGGGGAGGGGGATGCCGACCGACTCCGGCAGATTGTCTTCCGGTCGGTTGCTGGTCACGACCGGTGCCGCTTCGGTCAGGCCGTAGCCCTGCACCAAGGGCACCCCCAAGCCGACAAAGCATTGGGAGAGCGTGAGAGATAAGGGAGCACCCCCCGACACCGCCAGCCGCAGCCGTCCTCCGAAACGGGCAAGAAATTTGTCGGCTACCAGATACTGCAGCACTGGCCGCAACAGGGCGGCCCACCTGCCCGGAGCCTCGCCATGACGACGGGTTGCCTGAAAATGCCTCCATCCAATCTCCTGCGCCCAGTGGAACAGCGCGCGCGTCATGGCACACTTTTTCCCCAATTGATTCTGCAACCGGACGTACATGCGTTCGTAGATGCGTGGCACGGAGACCAGAATGGTCGGGCGCACCATCGCAATATCCTCGGCCAGCTTATTGATCGCGCGTGCATAGGCCACGCAACTCCCTGCCATCATCGGGAGGTAGCAGCCGACGGTGCGCTCGAAGGCGTGGGACAGCGGCAGAAAAGAGAGGAATAGATCCTCCGGATAAGCCTGCACCTGCGTGATGACGGCTTGCGCATTTGAAAGAATATTGAAATGCGACAGCATGACGCCCTTCGGGCGGCCCGTGGTGCCCGACGTATAGACGATGGTCGCCAACGCGTGCGTGTCCTTGGCCAGATTGACCTGGGGGCGCGCCCCGGATGGTAACCAGTGCTTGATGAAGCTGACCTGAATGCCGGTGGCTGGGACAGGGGTACAGGCCGTCTCCAGGCACAGCACGTGGGACAGTTGCGGAAATCGTGCGCGGTGCCCGGCCAATGCAAACCATTGATCGATGTGGCCGACTAGCAAGAGGCGCGCGCCTGAATCGGCGAGGATGTAGGTGGTGTTATTCTCATGGTCAGCAGCATAGAGGGGCACGACAGCCAGTCCCAGCGATTGTGCCGCCAGATCGAAACAGACCCATTCCACGCTGTTCTTGAGCAGCACGGCGACGCGGTCTCCCGAAGCAAGATTTTCGCCGGCCAGCGCCAACTGCCAGCGCGCCACAAGCCCTTCCACTTCCCTCCAGGAATAACTGCGCCATACGCTAGCTTCACATTGCCGGTAGGCCTCGCGCTCCGGCGAGCGCTGGCACCTGAGCCGGAACAATTCGGGCAGCGTCGTCACGTCGTCGGTGGTAATACTGTCCGGTGAGGGATAAACGGCAACGTGCGGCACGTTCTTTCCTTGCATTTATTTGAGATAGCGAAGACTGCCGCCTGACAGGGGGTCTCGTTTCTGATCAGTTAACCCGGGCGCCGGACCGCGCCAGAAGCTTGGCGAAATCTCCATTGTTCAACTGGATTTCGGGAGGAACCACCGTGCCACCCGCAGCCACAATCCCGAGATACGCGATCACCTACTCAGGCCGGTTCTCTGCGATGGATGGCCATGCGGTCACGCCGGCTAAAGTTGTGACCCAGTAACGCAGTTGCAAGACCCTCCGCCTGTTCGACAAGCTGCTGGTAGATGCATGACCGATACTCCGTTCCTGCTTGAACTGCATTGCGACCCACTCAGGAACGCGTCGCTCGACTGCAAACACTGCCTCTGGGATCGTATCCCGAAAAGCATGGACCATGTTCATTGACTCACTTTTTCCGACCCATCGCTCGGCTCGAACCATTGATAGAGCGTGGGCAACACGATCAGCGTGAGCAGTGTCGAACTCACCAGGCCGCCGATCACAACGACCGCGAGTGGCCGTTGGACCTCCGAGCCGATGCCCTGCGCCAGCGCCAGGGGCGCTAGCCCCAACAGTGTGGTCAGCGTCGTCATCATGACCGGGCGCAGGCGTTGGAGACACCCTTGCCGGATGGCCTCTTCGCTGGTGAACCCCGCCTGCCGCATCCCGTTGATGGTGGACACCAGTACGATCCCGTTTTCGACCGCGACGCCGAACAGCGCGATAAACCCGACCGCTGCCGGCACACTCAGGTATTGCCCCGTCAGCCACAACCCGAACACGCCGCCAATGAGGGCGAACGGGAGGTTTACCACGATCAACGACGCCGAGCGTAGGGAGTTGAAGGCGAGGACCAGCAACAGCCCGATTATGCCGATCGTGACCGGCACGACGATCCGGAGGCGCGCCATCGCGCGTTCCATCTGCTCGAACGCGCCGCCCCAGGTAATGGTGTAGCCGGACGGCAACCGGAGACGCTCCGCGAGCTTGCGCTGCCCCTCTTCGACGATGCTGCCAGGATCGCGGCCAACCACGTTGAAGCCGATGAAGATCCGCCGGCGCACCTGTTCGCGGCTGATGCGCGCGGGGCCCTCGCGCATCTCCACCTTCGCCAGCTCACTGAGCGGAATCGGCGCGCCGACAGCCGAGTTGACCAGAATCTCGCCGATCTGGCGCACCGTGCTCCGGTGCTCCTCGGGAAACCGCAGGATGAGCTCGAACCGTCGCTCATTTTCATAAACCTTCGTCGCGGGTTTGCCGCCGATCGCGGTTTCGATGATCGTGCGAATATCCGCCACGTTGATGCCGTAGCGTGCGATCTTGTGGCGATCGATATCGACGGTGAGGTACGGCTGCCCCGCGATCTGCTCCACACGCAGATCTTTCACTCCTTCGACCGTTCTCATGATGGCGGCGATTTGATCCGCCCGTTCCTTCAAGACATCCAAATCATCTCCGAACAACTTAATGGCGAACTCCGTCCTGACTCCCGAGATCAACTCGTCCACACGCTGCTGGATGGGTTGGCTCATCATAAAAGACATGCCGGGGATTTCGGCAAGCCGTCGGCGCATCGTATCGACCAGCTCGGCTTTGGTCCGAGTGGTCGTCCAGGTGTCCCGCGGGTGCAGCAGGACGACCGGATCGCTTTCATTGGCCTCTTGCGGTTCATTCCCGATCTCCGATCGACCGATTTTTCCGACAGCGAGGCGGACCTCTGGAAATTCCCGCAGGGCCCGTAAGGCCCGTTTTTCCAGTTCGATGGATTCAGGGAGCGACACCCGTGGCAACCGGATGATCAGCGGCGTCAGCGCCCCTTCCTCCAGCACGGGCACAAACTCTCGACCCAGGTACGGCACGAGCGCCAGTGTCACACCAAACTGGAGGAGGGCGCCGGCCAGCACCAGCCGCCGATGGGTGAGCGTCCATCGGAGCAGCGGCTCATACGCCGTCTTCGCCCACCGTATCAGGAGAGCCTCCTGTTGCTCCCCGCCGGTGAGTCCCAGGGCGCAAAGGACCGGCGTGACCGTCAGAGACAGCGCCAGCGACACCAGCAGGGCGATCATGACTGTGTAGGCCAAGGGTGCGAACAGCCTGCCTTCCATGCCTTCCAAGAGCACCAGCGGCAGAAACACCACGATAATGATGAGTAACGCGAAGGCGATCGGGCGCGCTACTTCCTTCGAGGCCTGTAATACCAAATCCCAACGCGTCGTCGGGGAGGAACCCGGCTCGGAGAGATGGCGGTATACGTTCTCCACAACCACAATCGACCCGTCGACGACCATCCCAATGGCGATCGCCAGCCCGCCCAGTGACATGAGATTGGCCGAGAGGTCGAGGTCCTGCATGATCCGAAACGTCAACAGCGGCGTGAGGATCAGGGTCGCCGTTACAATGAGCGCGCTGCGAACGTTGCCGATCGTGACGAACAGAACCAGACCCACCAGGAGAATTCCCCCCAGTAAGGCCTGGCGGACCGTATCAAGGGCCGCCGTCACCAATTCGGACCGGTCGTAGAAGGGGACCAATTTTAGCCCACCCGGGAGGATGCCGCCGCGATGGATCGCTTCCACCTTGGCCTTGACGGCCTCCACGACCTGTCGTGCGTTGGCCCCGCGGTACATGAGCACGATGCCGGCCACGACTTCCCGATCGCCGTTGAGCACGGCGGCGCCGTGGCGGATCGCGTGGCCGATACGCACCTCCCCCAGGTTGTGCACATACACGGGCGTGCCACCGTTCTCTTTCACCACAATGTCCTCAATATCGGCGATGTTCCGCACCAACCCCAACCCGCGCACGATCGACCGTTCGCCGTGTCGATCCACGACATTACCGCCGGCGTTGGCATTGTTCTGCGCGACCGCCTCGAACACCTGGTCGAGCGTCAAGTTGTACTTCCGCAGCTTGGCCGGCTCGACAATCACCTGATACTGCTTGACGAACCCACCCAGCGCATTCACATCGATAACGCCGGGAACCGTCTTAATAAGCGGCCGAAGCACCCAATCCTGCAGGACCCGCTGCTCCGTCAGCGCGACTTCAAGCGCTTCGGGATCCTCCGCGTTCACCGACGGACTGTCCAAGTAGTACTGATAGATTTCGCCGAGGCCGGTCGTCACTGGCGCCATGACCGGCTCGACCCCCGGCGGCAAGATCGCTTTCGCTTCGAGCAGGCGCTCGAGGACGAGCTGGCGAGCGCGTGAGAGGTCCACATGATCTTTGAACACCACCGTGATCTGGGAGAGGGCGAATTTCGACAGCGAGCGGATTTCGGTGAGGTCGGGCAAGCCGGTCATCTGCAGCTCGAGCGGGATGGTGACGAATCGCTCGACCTCGATCGGAGACAGCCCCGGCCCGTCGGTCAAGATCTGCACCTGGATGTTGGTGACATCCGGGAAGGCGTCGATCGGCAACTGACGGAACGCCACCACACCGGCCGCGGCCAAGAGACCGGCCAGGATCAGGATGAGCGGCCACCGTCGGAGCGACAAGGCGATCAAGGCGTCGATCATTGCACGGGCTCGATTTGAGATTTTTCGAATTCGGACTTGAGCACGAAGGTGCCGGCGGTGACGATCAGTTCGCCCTCGCGCAGACCGCTCAACACCGCGACGACCTGGTCGGTTTCCGGGCCGAGGACCACAGGACGCTTTTCGAACCTCCCCCCCTCCAATCGCATGAACACATAGGAGGACTCACCGCTCCGTTGCACCGCCGCGACGGGCACCATCACGACCTCCGGTTCAGGCTCCGCATAAACCCGTACCGATGCAAACATCTCCGGCTTCAACAACTTCTTCGGATTCGGGACCGTGACGCGCAATCGCATGGTGCGCGTCGCGGGATCCAACACGTCGCTGAGATAGGTGATCGTGCCGGGAAACACTCGGCCCGGATACGCCGTCGCCCGCACCTCGACGGACTGCTCGCGATGGATGAACTGCACGTCTTTTTCCGGCACCTTGCCGACGACCCAGACATCAGAGAGATCGGCCACCGTGAAGATTTTCTGCGCCATCTCCACGACTTCACCGCGCGTGAGGTTGCGCATGATCACCCGACCAGCAACCGGCGCCCGAATCGGCACGTCGGAACGGATCGTGTGCTCCCGGTCCAGGCGCTCGATCTCTTCCGCCTGTACACCCAGCAACTCCAACCGATGCGTTGTTTCCCGCAATTCCGCGCGAGCCGTCTTCATCACAGCTTCGCGCCGATTCAACTCGGCAAGGCTCACTACCAGCTCCTCGTACAGCGTGGTAGCCCGCTCATAGGCCAATGCGGCCTCGTGCGATTGGGCTGCGGCCTTCACATACGCCGCTTGAGCCAGGCTCAGGTCCTTACTGTGCAACAACGCCAAGACCGCCCCTTTGTTCACATCTTGCCCGACATCCGCGTAGACCTCCACCACCCGGCCGCGGACCAACGTCGTGACCTCGGCCAACTCGTTCTCATTCGGTTGGACCGTCGCGGGAAAATCCCGATGGAGCCGGAACCCGCCCTTCACGACCGGAGTCACGTGAATGCCCGCTTCCGCAGCCAGGTCCGGTTTTAGCGTGACCACGGTCAGGGGTCCGGCAGGGGGCACCGATTCCGATTTCCGAATGGCGGAGTCGCCTCGCTCCTGCTTACCTCCCTCGATGAGGATGACGAGATGGACCGCACCCAGCACCACCATCACGCCCACGCTGATCAACAGCCATCTCCGCCGAAGGAGTCGCATAACCGCGATACAGCAGAAGCGTTCATGAATCATATGCATTAGCGCGGGCGATCGGCGCCCGGATTCACAATAATCGGTACGTCAAGCTTGTCCGGTACAATGATCATTTTGGCGTTGGGACTCTCGTACAATTTGAACTTGAGATAATCCGGCGTGAGCGTTTTCGTGATGATCTCCTGCGCCTGGGATTGACCGGTGGCGCGGATGCGCAAGCTCTCCCCTTCCCCCTCAGCGCGAATCCGCAACGAATCCCCCTCGCCTTTAGCGTGGATCCGGGCGATCTCCGCATTGCGCTCCGCAATGACCAGCTCAAATTCCTTTTGCTCCTTTTCCTGTTCCTTCGCTTGTTTCTGCTCGATGGCATGCAATACCATCTTTGAAAATTCAATCTCGGACAAGGCCACACTGTAGACGTCGAGATGCCGCCCTTTGAGCGACTCGACCATTACCGCTTCGATCTTGTTCCCGATTTCGCTGCTCCGCTCGGGGAGCGTCACCATCGTATATTGGGCGACGACCCCCCGCACCGCCGACAGGAACTGCGGCCGCACGAGCTGCTGGTACCAGTTGTGCCCCACCTCTTGAGCGAGAAAGTAGATTTCCTCCGCAGTCGGGCGCATTGTGATCGCCGCCTGCACCGTGACCGAGAGATCGTCGGCGGTCAGGACATCGACTTTTTCGGTAAAACTCTGATACCGGACGTCATACTCGAACACGTCGTTCCACGGCGCGCGCCAATAGAACCCGTCCCGGAGCGGCTCCTTCATCAAGCCCTCGGTCAACGGGCGCCAGCGGAGACCGCGTTTCCCCGGATCGACCACTCTCCCGCACCCGTTCAACACCAACAGAATCGGAATTATCAGCACGATCGCACGTGAAATAGTTGAGAGGTTCATAGGTCCTCCTATTGAAGGCGTTCCTCTTTTGCTAACTGCAGGCTCTCGCTGGTCACCGGCGCCGTGACCGTCCCGTTCGAGCGACCTCCGCATGGGCGTCAGCCCGATGTTCCAGCTCCTGACTCGCCGCGACATAGTACTGCGAGAGTTGCCGGGCTCCACTGACCCAGTCCGACTGCGGGCCGAAGAGACCTTCATACCGGACGGCGCTCTCGGCAAGCGCAGCAGCCTTCTCCCGCAGGTCGGTGGCCTGGTCTCGGTAGTAACCGGCAATGGCCATCTGATCCTGCCCCGGATCGAAAGAGGCCATATCGATCACGACCGGCTGCGCGCAGCCGGTCGACGCGAACAGGTAGAGCGCGATCAACGTTCCAACGAGGCGAAGCGGCCTCGTGCGCAACAAGGGTGTCATAGGATCCTCCGCCGTTTATCCGATTCGATTCGAACAATCTGGTGGCTCAAGCCCACGGCAGGGACCGAGCACCGCCATAAACACGATGCCGCGCCGCATGGCTCGCGCATTGGCGGTGATGCGAGGGCGCTCGCGCCGCGCGGCAGGGTCTGCTTCCATGGCAGGCCGTACAACGCGTGGCAATTCGATGGGGCCACGCAATGCCCGGATGGGGATCCGTTTTTTCATTGCCACGGGAATGCTCACCACCTCGGCCTCATCACCATGCGCTTCCTCAACAGTTCCTTTCAGTCTGCGTATGAACTCCACCAGCAGGGCCAGGACCAGGAGCATAGCGATCACCCATTGTTCCGGAGTCATCGGCGATCCTCCTTCTTCGGACCGGCTGGCGGCTCTTCGCCCGTCCCCGCAATGGCGTCGCGCATGGAGGTGTCCGCCTGCACGTTCTTCATGCGGTAATAATCCATGATCCCCAGGTTCCCTTGGCGAAATGCCTCGGCCATGGCCTTTGGCACTTCGGCCTCGGCCTCGACCACCTTCGCGCGCATCTCCTGTTCCAGCGCCACGGCCATGGCGCGCCGTTGCTCAGCTCTCGCCTGCGCGATCTGCTTATCAGCATTGGCTTGATCGATCTGCAGTTTGGCGCCGATATTCTCGCCGACATCAATATCGGCGATATCGATCGACAGGATTTCAAACGCCGTTCCCGCATCGAGGCCTTTGCTCAGCACATGCTTGGAAATATGATCCGGATTCTCCAGCACGTCCTTGTGGGTCACCGCCGAGCCAATCGTGCTCACGATCCCTTCGCCGACCCGCGCCAGCACCGTCTCCTCTCCCGAGCCGCCGACCAGCCGGTCAAGATTCGTGCGAACCGTGACCCGGCAAATCGCATGGAGCTGAATGCCGTCCTTGGCGACCGCGGCGATCCGCGGCGTTTCGATCACCTTGGGGAGGACCGACATCTTGACCGCTCCCAACACGTCGCGCCCGGCCAAGTCGATCGCCGCCGCCCGCTTGAACGGCATCGCAATATTCGCCTTGTCGGCGGAGATCAACGCGAGGACGACGTTTCCCACGTTGCCACCCGCCAAATAGTGGGCTTCTAGATCGTTGAGCGAGATGGTGAGCCCTGCCTTCACCGCGCTGATGCGCGCAGTCACCACCGTCCCGGGCGGCACGCGCCGAAGACGCATCCCGATCAGGGTCAACAGCCCGACGTAGGCACCGGATGCCCAGGCGGCGATCCACAACCTGAGCGGGATCAGGTACAACAGGAGCGCCGTCCCCGACACGATCAGTATCAAGGTGGTCAGGATGCCCAACAGGCCGGTTTCGACTCCATTCATGACTCACTCCTTTCAGGATCTTGATCGATGCGCCGAACGACGATGCGATTCCCCTCGACTCGCAGCACCTCGATGGGATCCCCGGCTTCGATGAATTCGCCTTCCGTGATGACATCCACGCGTTCGTGGTCGAAATGGGCGATCCCGGCCGGCCGCAGCGTCGAGGCCGCGATCCCTCGTTTACCGAGCCAGCGGCGATCGGTGTCCAGCGCGGAGGCATAACCGGCCTGTGCCGGCAATTCAGTTTCCAGGATCAGCCGCCGCCCGAACGGCAGACGTGGAAGGACTCGCAGCAGCGCGAGCGCCAGCACGACGGCCAACAGTACGGCGACGATCACCTGCCCCAGCGCATAGAGGACGACGGCCCAAGTCGCCCCTGTCCCGACGAGGCTCAGTCCAAGTCCCCCGAGCAGCGCCACAATGCCTATCGCCCCGAATAGTCCGAAGCCCGGCAGAAGAAATATTTCGACCACCAACAGGATGAGCCCGATCCCGATGAGCAGCACTTCTTCCCATCCCGCCAGACGGACCAACCAATGGCCCCACAAGAACAGCGCGAGGCTCGTCAGCCCGACAACGCCCGGCACCCCGAACCCGGGGCTCTGAATCTCCACAATGATACCGAGCATCCCGACGGCGATCAGGATGGAGCTAACAATCGGATGCGTAAAAATCCGCACCAGCGATTCTGCCCAGGTTTCCGAGGCGCGGCGAAGCTCCGCGTCGGCCAGTCCCAACAACTCAAGTACGCGTTCCATGTTGTCCGCGCGAAAGTCGACAAGCTTGTGCTGCCATGCTTCTTCAGTCGTCAGCGTCAGCAGTTTCCCTTTCGCGATCACGCCGGAAATCTCCACATCCGCATCCACCATCGCTTCAGCCAACTCCGGCGGTCGTTTACGGCTCTCCGCAGTCGCCCGAAATTCCTTCCGCATATACGAGACCGTCTTCTCCTCGACCGGCTGCGCCGGCGCGCCGGGCAAGCCGATCTGAACCGGGGTGGCGGCGCCAATCGTGCCGCCATCGGCCATCACGATTGTTTCGGTGGCCAGACTGATCAGCGCGCCCGCCGAGATCGCGCGCTTGTTGATGAACGCGACTGTCTTCACCTTGGCCCGCAAGAGGGTATCTCGGATCAGCACCGCCGCATCCACTCGTCCGCCGAAGGTGTCGACCTCCAGAATGACCGCTGCCGCACCGACGCCCGTCGCCTCTTGCAACACACGCTCGACGAAAGGAGCGAGCCCCAGATCGATGACGCCCTCTATCGGCACCACATAGACCACAGGCCGTGCAAGCGCGGCGAACGACGCGCCTGGCATGACCAGGGCGAGCACCCACAGGAGGGCCAGCCCCCATCGCATCGCCCAGCCTCTGCCCGCAATCGCTCTCACTGCAGACGCTCCCTTATCCATTCTCAGGTTCTCACCGATGGGTCATTGGCAACCATCTCCTTCACAAATGCGGGTACTCGGGTGCCAGGGCCCGCACATACGCGATGACATGCACCATGTCCTCGTCGGCGATGCGGCCTCGCCAAGAATGCATCGGGCTGAATAGCACGCCGTTGGAGATGGCAATCAGGAGTTCGAAGTCGGTCTTGGCGCGAGACCGTGCGGTATGAAAATCCACCGGCCGCACGATCAGGCCTTGCGCGTCCGGCCCATCGCCCTCGCCCATCCTGCCGTGGCACCGCAGACAATGTTCCTTGTACAACGCCTCGCCTCGGTCAGGATGCCCCGGCCCGACCTGGGCCGCGACCCATGAATTTGCTAGGACGACGGTAAGCACCGCTATGATGATACCGAGCTTCTTGCGCATCACTTCCTCCTCGCCTGTCAATCTGGTGATCACGTCACCCATTGCAGGCGCACCGAAGGGGAGGACCCGTCACCCCCGTTCCGCCGTGCCGCCACCCCGGCTTGATGCCCCTGGTTCGTGCCCCCAGCGCGTGAACAGATGTTTCACCGGACAATACCCCACGGCGCCGGTGACCACAGCGAGCAATCCGATCGTCTCCGCCACCTCCTCGGCCCAAAACGGGATGGGAAGCGTGAGTCCCAGAGTCATCAGCGCTACTCCTCCGAAAACTCTGCTCCCTCGTTCCACGGCACCGACATTACGCATCATGGCTTCGTCTCATATCCCGACCATGGATCAGACTTCCCATGTACGGCGCTTCTACTGAAACCGCGACAGGCTGATCACTCGCGGGCCTCGTGGATCTCGTCCATCACGATCGCTTCGGCTTCAAGCCAATCCTCCAGATCATGGCCCTCTCGATAGCCGCGCTGTTCCCACAACTCGTGGGCTTTTTGCGCAATTCGGTCCCTCATGCCGTTCGGCAGCTCGATAGCTGTTCCCATCGCGCCTCCGGCAAGGGTCGCACGGGCCTGCAAGGCGCCCTGTTGCGTCGCGTTTGTCTTCGGATTCTTCACGTCCTTGGTTACGTTTGCCTTGGCCATCACGTCATCACCTCCTCAAGTATCAATTCGCTCTCACTCGACTCGTGTCACTGCCGTTCCTGCTGCCGGAACACCAGGACCGCGCAGGGGGCATACAGCACGACGCTGTCGGACACGCTCCCCATGAGATACCGCGTGTCGCCGGTCAACCCGCGAGACCCCACGACCACCAGATCAGGCTGCACGGCCTCAATGAGCTTCAGCAACTCACGGGCCGGGTGACCGGAAACTACCGTACCGTCGGCCAGACAGGCCTGTGCGCGGATCTTCTCCACCACGCGGGTCACGCTCTTCCGTGTTTCTTCCTCCACCTGCCCATGAATCTGTTGGAGCCGTGCCGCGTGGTCCTCCATCATCGGCGCCTGCCCGTAAGGCAGCGGGGGTATCACCGATGCGACCGTGACCCGCGTGCTGTCAGGCAACGAGAGCCGAAGCAGAAACTCAGCGGCGGCCTCCGCCTCCTGGGAGCCATCCACGCCGATCACGACATGCCGTAACGCTGCAACCGGCTGCTTGACCACCAGCACGGGACAGGACGCATACAAGACGATCCGGCGCAACACGCTCCCCAACTGACATTGTTGGATATCTGAGCGTCCGTGCGCCCCGACCACGACCAGATCGACATGGTGTCGATTGGCCGCCAGGAGAATCGTCTCGGCCGGGCGGCCACGGAGCAATTCGTAGTGGACAGCCTGCCAATCCGATGACACCACCCCCCGCTTCACGCTCTCTAGCACCGCTTCCCCGCGATCCTCCGGCAGCTCCAGTGCGGCCAGCCCTGTGGGATAGGGCACTCCAAATTCTGACACAGACAACACCCTGAGGGTCGAGGCTGCGGGCATGCGGAAGTGCTGAACCAGTTCGAGCGCCATGCGGGACGCGGGGGACCCATCCGTGGCCCACAACACGTGGAGCGAAGGACTCGTTTTCATCGAACCGCCCCCCCTTCGTCGCACAGGAGGCACCCACGTCCACGGATCATCCGGACGCATCGCCTCTTACAAATGTTCCAGCCGTTTATCCCCTTCGAGTTTCCCGAACAAGTCGTTGAGAGCCGCACGAACGGCTTGGTTGATCGGCTCTCGATCATCGTCCATCCCGCCTCGGCTCACCGCGCCGATCGCTTTGCCCTTGCCGACATACTCACTGAGCGCTCTGCCGTTGCGAGGATCCCGCAGCACACCGTCTACCTTGGCGACATAGACGTGATTGAACTTGAAGGACACGCTCGGGTCGACGTATACGAACAACCTGAGCGTCATGGCCAGATCGGCCGGTACCTCATTCACAACCTGTCGGAAAGTCTTGCGCGCGGCGAGGTAGTCGAGGACGGCCTGCGCCCATTGAGGTTTGGCTCGGTCGAGAGAGGGCAGTTGCCCGGTCACATAGTTTTGGAGGCGAGGGTCCGCGATCATGGTCGCGCTGGGCTGCACCAGATAGACGCCCACCTCGGTGATCTCGACTCGCGCCGAATAGGGCAATGGCTGGTTTGTCGGCACAACAGGAATCGGCTCCAGGACGATGTGATTGCATGCAGCCAGAACATACCCAAGGACACACAGCGCAGTTAGGTGAGCTCCGGCGCCGCGATGAGATCGATGTGGTCCGCGCATGGTTCGTTCCATATCCATCCTCCCGATCATTCAGCAATCTGTTGACAATGTACCCGTTTGCATCGTTTCCATTGCGTCAGCCAGCCTGACTCCGCTCCGTGTTGAAGGACGGTCTGTCCGTGATGGGCGTTGAGCCGTCCTGCTTCTGGGCTCCCCGTCCCCAGAGAGCTCGATTGTTCGGTCCCTCCTCCCAAGGCCGAAGCCGGGAGCAGCGTGGCCGGCAGCTTCAAATCGAGGACGAGCCCCATAAATAGGCCTCGTATGTCCTTCTTGTTTCCCCCCAGGACCGTTGCAGCGATGTCGCAATAAGACAGTGCAGCAAGCATGCCGGTTGCAGCGGGAGCGCGAAATGGTTGGGGCACAACAGATAGAACAAGGTGGCACGCGCACGATCGTCACCAGGCTGAAGACGTGCGTTCAACTCTGTGGGGAGGGAAGCGTCAGCCATGCTGTGCGGCCTGACGACAAACGCCCCAGGCTTCTGGAAACAGTCACAAGCATCATGTTGAGCAAGATGCCTTCAAATTCTGTGCGCTCATGCACCATGCCCGTGTGTCCGCGCACTGCGTTATTCTGTTGTTCCTTCCTGCGACTTCCCTGTCCAAGAAATTAGATGTGAGGGATAATCTCTTTATCCCGTCTGTGGACCAATTCGTCCTTCTAAAGAACTTCTTACTGGCGCAGACTGCCCCGTAAACCCCATAACAGGAGGGACGGCATTTCATACTGTTCCGGATTGCGACCCGCACAAGATCTTGATCGCACTCGCCGGGCTAGGACATGACCGGCTGCGGGTTCTTGGCTCGCCAGCCCGTTCCAGGCGCAGATCTATACAATCCGCGAGACGTGACCTCCGCGGCGCTACCCGTGATCGGTATCGACATTGCATTATGACGCGTAGTCCTCGCCAGCACGTATGACCCACCAAAGGAGGCGTCCGATGTCTACTCTCTTGGCAGTCGATCTTCTGCCCTCATGTCTGACCCATCAGGATGTGGCCACCCTCTTCGCATGGTGTCCCGGCTTTCTCCGCAGTGCGCTGGTCGTCAACGCCCAGGGCCGGTCGGTCGGATCTGCCGTCATCGAAGTCTCGAATCCGAACGATGCGCATCGGCTCATTCAGACTATGGATGGAATCGAGATTGCCGGAACAGCGATCCGCGTTTCCCGATTGGAAGGCCCGCCACAAGAACGCGGTCTCGGGCATGAAGCCGAACCATCGGCGCAGAAGACTTATGCCGCTGGCCGCACAGCCTGAACCCCGTGAGGGTAGAGCCCTTTGCCTCTATTGATCAGGGCTATGAGGGGCCTTTTACCGCACCGAAGACTCAAGCACAATGCAGATCCATCTTATGGTGATAGAATCTCACGAGCCCGGTCGGAAGATTCGCGGCGAGGTCACTCAACAACCCTGCACACAGCAGCGTCTCGTCGACCACCTGCATGGCGCGGAGGACCGTCCTACGAGCACGCTCCGGTGCGTCGAATGCGAAGCGGTGGTTGCCGACCTAGAAAATACACCCCACCTCTCAGCGGGCAGCGCGTAGCGAGTCGCTCAGAGCTGTCGGCTGTTTGCTGCGAGCTCGTGTCTAAAAAGACGGCCTCACTCCGGTTCGACCGAGAGAACGACCGCCGCTTGGCCGCGATACACAAGCAGCAGCGCCGAAGCCTTTGGCTCCAGCTTGTCTGCGAAGCGAAAAAGAGAGGCCGCAGAAGCGAAGAGGTGCACATTCGCATTCCATATGAGCCTTATAAGCCCTCCAGCAGTCTGCCACTATTGCGGCAGCCGTGGTGACGTAGATCGGCGAGTCGCGTGGGCCTGCTCTGCGCACCGCGCCTGAGCAACGGGGTCCACAACATGTCCGCACTGCACGCAACGCCAGCCCCAGACCTCGACCGGACCGGTGTCGAGCAAGACTTCGGGCAGTTGCTCCGGGACCAGCAATCCCCCGCAGCGGCGGCGTCCACCGTGTTCCTTCCGCTTCTCGTCGGCTAACTCATGTCCTATGCCTATGCCTTCACTTGAGCGTGTCGGCGTGAAACTTGCCGGCTTCGCCAATCTGACGCGGTAGACTCCCGGTTTCTCCTGGCTGAGTTGGACCCGTCCCTCTCGGCTTAACGGTCCACTTCGGAGAAGATTTGGTTCCAGGTGAGACCCGGACAGACCGTGATCAACTCCTCGAACAAGCAGCCTGTTCCTTGGGCGACCACTAACGCCTCTAAGATTTCTTCCGCCGCCGTCGCTTTCCGTGCCATGGCACTCCCTCCGGTCGCAGCCTCTGAACGATCTCGGGTATCAGAGGAACTATGCAGATTGAATGCTGGAAGAACGGGAACGCTCATCAACTCGCCCTCTGTCCGTCCACGTCAAAAAACCAGCGCATCGCGAATGCGGTTCCTGACTCCGCTGTGGACTTTTGACTCGGAACCCGTGCGGGGGTGTCGCAACACACCTCAGCACGGTAATGGCGCAGTGGATCGGTCGCCGGTTAAACCTGCGCATCCGTTGAAAACTGCAGGCTCAGCGCCTGTTGGCATGAGAACTGCTCCATCGGATGACAGGGCAATTCATTCCAACCAGGGAGGTAGGTCATGGGGAATCGTGTGCGCCAACTCAGTCTGTGGGGAGTTCCCGTCGCGCTGGCGGCGATCACGGCCGCCGGTCTGTCTGCGAAATGGGTCTCCGCAGCGGACAAGCCGATGCTCGCGGACCCGACTCAGTTCGAGGTCGAGATCACCGAGACGGAGAAAGGATTTGATGCCAAGGGCTGGGCCTTTAGCGAGCACCCGGTGAAGGTCATCGTCCGAAACAAGAACCACGTCACCCATGGGTTCACATCGCCTTTGTTCAACGAGATTCCCGTACGCATGGAGGGACAGGGCGTCGAAGTCCGCGGGAAGCACTTCAAATCCTTCCATCTCGAGCCAGGGAAAACGATGACGCTCCACTTCACGGCGCCCGCAAAGAAACATTCTGAGACCGGGCAGCCCGAGCACCAGTGGTATATGGTGTGGTGTGATATCCATCCGCAAGCCAAGGGCGAGCTCCATATCGTCGAAACACATGGTGAAATCGGCGGTGGATGAGTCGATGCCCGGCTAGACAGCGCATGCTGCAGCCGTGCCGATGGACATTCCTAAGACGAAACCGCGACGACGGAAGCTCTGGTGTGGGATCTCGCATCCCCGCCATGGCTTCCGTCTCGCCGCGCTGGCGCCCAGCTGTTTGCGATGCAGGACGGGACCTGACAGGCCACGGGGTGTATAATTTCGTGTGGTCTACTTGGCAGAAAGTTCACAGATTCGGCTTCAGAGGGCATCAATCGGTCATTACCGGCTCGTGAGCGCCATGAGCAAGTCCGTATCTCATATCATTCAAGCCCTGTCCGCGCTGTCACTCATCGCCTGGATTGTGCTCTCTCCACGCGTCGGCGCCACGGAGACATCCCGGTTCAGTGCCCAGGAACTGGAAAATCAGCAGGCGAATTGGACACCGCAAGACGTGGTGATTGATCGTAGCCACGATACTGAGGCAGGGGTTCTGTTTGTCCTAGACAATCCCACCACCCGGACCCATGCTTTTGAAGCTCCCGGCGTGCTTGAACAGATCGTGGCCGGGAACCGTGAGGTCATCACCAGACCCTTACGGGTTACGGTAGCGCCCGGAGAGACAGTAGAAGTCCGAGTCCGCTTCGCCCAGGGCGAGGCAAACTCCGAGACGCAGTGCGCGGAAGGCGCATCCTGCTACCGGTTCTACTGTCCTCTGCATCGAGGCGACAACGATCCGGGAGGCACCATCCGAGTGATCTACTAGCCCGCTCCGTCTTCTGACATACCCTGCCGGCACATGTGGTTCATCGGTCCATACACATGCCAGAGACGCTTGTTCAATAGTTATGCGACGCAACCCAGCAGATAGGTGAGTCTCGTGCAGAGGAAGAATGGCGTGCTATCGCGTCACTGGAGAAGAGCGCCCGCCGTCTTCAGCGGCGATCCGTGCCGCACCATGGAGTTGCCAGGCGAGACTGGTCCGGTTGAAGGCCCAGAACTCTGAGATCGGCAAGCCGGCTTCCTGCAACGCAGACGCCGCATACTGATGGCAAGTATGAAACAAATGGTAGGAGCGGACGGCGGGATAAAACCTCGACTGACCGAGAGAGGCGACCGGTGTATCGCCTGACAACGTCGAGCGCAAATGACGGCGCAATCGCCGATAGCCCTCCTCGCTCACGCGAAACACGAACAGCTCCGCAGGCGGTTGCGGTGTGCGATCCGCCCACACGCGATCGTACTGCCCGACTTCGACGACCCCCTCGGTGGGCCAGAAAAGCGCCCGCAGGATTCCCGTCAGACCTCGTCGATCCTCTAGGTACCAGGCGCGTTCCGCATAGCCCCACTCTTCATATGTGTGAGGCGTGCCGACCGGAAACGCAATCATCGCATGCCAGATATCGAGAGACACGTAGATGGTCCGGGCAGGCACATCTGGCGTGGGTGGCCACAGATCCGGGATGGGGGAAGCGCATCCCCAGAGCAGCGTGCAGGCAAACACAAGGTCAGCGACTGCCGGCATTACGCGCTGGCGCGTCGTCCGACGAGGTCTCATGCTCGCATCAGCCATCCATGCCGGATCATCCATTTCTGGAGTTCAACGCCAAGGAAGACCACTGACGACAGGACCAGACAGAGCAGCAATTCATCCAGATCCAGCGGCTCCGTCTTGAAGATCGGATTGAGCGCGGGGATGTAGATGGTACCCATCTGCAGCGCGAAGGCCAGGAGCACGGCAGCCAGCAAGGGACGATTCGTCAACGGTCCCAACGTAAAGAAGGACTCGCGCTCCGAGCGAATCGCCAACACGTTACCCATCTGCGACAAGGTCAAGACCGTGAGCACCATCGTCTGCCAATGAGCATGGCCGCTCCGATAGGCCCAGGCCTGCGTCAACAACGATACGCCGCCCATGAGCAGGCCCACCCAGATGATGTCCTGCCACATGCCCCGCGCGAAGATGCTCTCGTTCGGCGGTCTCGGCGGTCGTTGCATGAGCCCTCGTTCTTCCGGCTCCGCCGCGAGCGCGAGTCCAGGCAATCCGTCGGTCACAAGATTGATCCAGAGAATGTGGATGGGCAACAGCGGAATCGGCAATCCCAAGAACGGCGCGAGAAAAATGGTCCAGATCTCGCCCGCGTTGCTGGTCATGGTGTATTTGATAAACCGGCGGATGTTGTCGAAGATCCGCCGCCCCTCCCGCACCGCGCTCACGATCGACGCGAAATTATCGTCCAGGAGAATCATGTGCGAAGATTCGCGCGCCACATCCGTGCCGGTCACGCCCATCGCGATACCGATGTCGGCCCGCTTAAGTGCCGGGGCGTCATTCACGCCGTCGCCGGTCATCGCCACAAACTCCCCCTTGTCCTGGAGGGCTTTCACAATCTTGATCTTCTGCTCAGGCGCAACTCTCGCATAAACCCTGATCTGCTCGACCTGCTCCACAAAATTCTCCAGCGGCAGGCGCGCCAGCTCCTCCCCGGTCATGACCACATCGTCGCTCGACATGATTCCCAGCCGCTTCGCGATCGCACGGGCGGTGGCAGGGTGATCGCCGGTGATCATCACCGGAGTGATGCCGGCTGCTTGGCAGAATTTCACCGCCTCGTGGACTTCCGGCCGAGGGGGGTCCAGCAACCCAACCAATCCCAGGAACACGAGATCACGCTCGACCTGTTCGGCCGAGAGTTCGCTCGGTACTGCGGGCCACTGCCGGAACGCGACCGCGAGCACCCGCAGCCCCTCGGCCGCCATCCGCTCCGCCTGGTCGAGGACAACGTCCTGCTTGAGCGACACGCGCCCGGTTCCGTCGTGGATCGTCTCACACAATCCAACAACCCGCTCCGGCGCGCCTTTGGTGAACGCGACGATGCCTGGCCCTTCGCCATGGAACGTCGTCATGCACTTGCGATCCGAGTCAAAGGGCAGCTCGGCAAGCCGAGGCGAGGCGATCTGCAGTCGCTCCTTGTCGTAACCAGCCTGACGCGCTGCGACATAGAGCGCCACCTCCGTGGGGTCGCCAAGCACGCGATCATTGTCTTGATGAACGGCATCGTTGCTCAGCGCCAGCGCCTGACCGAACAACCTTCCTGCCTCTCCCCGTTCCCCAACTCGTGGCACCCGCGCCGCGAGCTGACCCGCCACAGCCACTTGCTCGACCTGCATCTTGTTCTGCGTCAGGGTCCCGGTTTTGTCAGAGCAGATGTAGGTAACAGACCCGAGCGTCTCGACCGCAGGCAATCGCCGAATCAAGGCCTGTTTCTTCACCATCTTGCGGGCACCCCGTGCTAAGGCCACGGTCACGACAGCCGGCAGCGCTTCAGGGATCGCGGCGACTGCAAGACTGACCGCAGTCAGGAACATAAGAATTACCGATTCGCCGCGGAGGACCCCGACGAGGAACACGATGGCGCAGATTGCGAGCGCCGCCAGGGCGAGCCATTGTCCAAATTGCGCCAGTCGTTTCTGGAGCGGCGTCTTGACTTCCTCTTCCTCCCGCAGCAGCGCAGCAATTTTACCCAGTTCCGTGTGCATGCCGATCGCAACGACAAGACCGGCTCCTCGGCCATAGGTCACGAGCGTCCCCTTGTAGGCCATGTTGAGACGGTCGCCCAATGGGAGCTGCACCTCGGTCAGCGATCTCGCCTGTTTGTCTACCGGCACAGATTCCCCGGTGAGCGCCGCCTCTTCGACTTTGAGCTGGACGGCTTCCATCAACCGCATATCCGCCGGGACTCCGTCGCCGGCCTCCAGTACGACGACATCGCCCGGGACGAGCTGGGCGGCCAGGATCGTCGCCTGTTTCCCCTCGCGCAACACTTTGGCGTTCAGCGCCGCTAGCAACTTGAGCGCGGCGACTGCCCGCTCCGCCCGGTATTCCTGGATGAACCCGATCGCGCCGTTGAGCAGCACAATGACCATGATGGCGATTGCATCCGGCGGCTCCCCGATCATGCCCGAGATGATCGCCGCAGCAATCAGGACGAGAATCATGACGTCCGTGAATTGATCGAGCAGCATCCGCCAGGGACTACGGGCGCGATGCTCCTGGATGGCGTTCAGACCATAGGTCGACCGGCGCCGAGCGACTTCGTCGGCACACAAGCCGGCCCGAGGATCAACGGTCAGTTGCTGCGCCACGTCCGATGTCGTGAGCGCATGCCAGGCAGCCGGGGGCACATCAGTAGCCTCTGATGTCGGCATATGCACGTTGTCAGAGATCATATCCTTCTCCTACTCCAACTCGTGCGATCGGTACCGCCTGACCCGTTCCCTGCTGATCCGATACAACAAGCTCATCCCCAATGCATAGCCCGCGATTATCAGTACGCGCTCCGGCTCGCTGAAAACACACAGCCTCCCACAGCATGTGCTGTTCCCTTTCCTCTAGACGCTCATCGTCTTCGCTTCCTCACCACCAGCACTGAACAGGGCCCATGCCGCGCCACCTTGCGGGACACACTGCCGATGAGGAAGCGATCGATCCCTGTGAGCCCTTTCGAGCCCATCACAATCAGATCCGCACGATGGCGCTCCGCGGCACTAAGGATTGCTTCAGCTGGAGATCCCTCCGCGAAGACGTGATCGACGGCGAGTCCCTGCTGTGCACACTTCCGCCCCATCCGCTCCAGCATGAGCAGGGTCCGGCGTTTGCGCTCACGCATCGCCCGCTCGACAGCCTGCGTCAAGTCGACCCGCCCCATGCCGCTGATGCGAGCCAACTCACGATCCGCATCCTCTTCGACATGCAGGAGTATGACGTGTGACCCGCGCGGAAGGCGCAGCTTGGAGAGAAACCCCGCGGCACTCTTGGCATCCGTCGAACAATCCATCGCAAGCACCACACTCATCCCGCGATCTCGGCGGCCTCGTGACCGACCGCGCACGATCAGGATCGAACCGGGCGCTTCATTGAGGAGCAGCTCGCTAACGCTACCGAGCAGGAACCGCCTGAGACGTGAGGAGCCATGGGGTCCCAGGATGGTGAGATCCGTCCGCATGCGCTCCGCGGTATCCAGCAACACCGGCCCCGGCAACCCCTCCTTCACCACTGGGCGCACCCGTAGCCCTTGCGCGCGGAGGGGTGGCACAAGACGGTCGATGAGCCGGCGCGCGCTCATGACCGATTCCTTCCGCCAATCTGCGAGCATGCCTTGCTGACCCGGGAAACGAAGCGCCCTATGCGGGACCTCGATCACATGCATGACCGACAAGGCTGTGCCGCGGGGAAGCCGGACAACCTCCAAGAACCGCGCAGCTATCGTGGCATCGCGCGGCTGATCCACCGCGAGTACGACTTTCATGGTCAGGTCCTCCTGCTCAAGCCCGGTTGCGTCTTCGGATCTCCTGCGCCGATAGCGACCCCCTTGTGAGCACCTAACTCGAGATTGGCATAGAGCACCCGCAACAGATGATCCCGCGTGATCATGCCGAGCAACCGGCCGTCTTGTGTGACCGGGACCTGGTTGACATCGTGTTGCTCCATGACTCTCAAGACGTCCAGAATCGCCGTCTCCGGCGCCACCGCATGCAGCCGGTCAATCGGCGTCATCGCCTGCACCACGAAACTGTCCCCCCATCGTTCTTGGGGCACGGCCTTCACCTGGTGCAGCGTCACGAGGCCCTCAAGTCGTCCGTTCTGCGAGACCAGAAAGCATCGCTGCCCTGTCTTGAGAATATGCTCGTGTACCAGGTCCACGAGACTCAGGTGGCCAGGCACAGTGGGACAGTCCCGGGCCATGATATCTTCGGCCATCAGGCCGCTCAACGCCGACCGCATGCTCATTTGCAGGACGCTTTCCTGTGCCGCGTTGAGCAAGAACCAGCCGATGAAGGCCAGCCACAGTCCGCTGAACCAGCTCCCGGTGACCAACCCTGTCCAGATCCCGCCAAGAATGATTCCATACCCGACGAGCTGCCCGGAGCCGGCCGCGATGCGCGTGGCCTTCGAGAAGTTTCCGGTCAAGCGCCAGAGGGCCGCTCTTAAGATTCGTCCCCCGTCGAGCGGGAAGCCCGGCACCAGGTTGAACAGCGCCAGCATGAGGTTGATCGACGACAGCCACCCTGCGAGCGCCGCGACATGCTCGAATTGATCTCCGGCGAGATGAGACACAAACCCGAATCCCACGGCAAGCACCGCGCTGGCGATCGGTCCCGCAATCGCGATCTGGAACTCGGTGAGCGGGCGGTCAGGCTCCCGTCCGATTTGCGCCACGCCGCCGAACACAAAGAGCGTGATCGAGCGGACCGGAATGCCCTTGGCCAGTGCCACGAAACTGTGGGCCAATTCGTGGAGGAGAATCGAGGAGAAGAACAGCAGACTGGTAGCAATCGCCACGGTGTAGTGCTCGACCGATGTCCAGTGGGAATGCTCCGAGGCGAAGCGCGTCGTGAGGGAAAAGGTGATCAGGGAGAAGATGATGAACCAGGAATAGTGGAGACCGACCTCGATGCCTCGAATCGTCGTGAGTTTGACCGATTGTCCGATCATGCATCACCTCCGGCTGACAGGGGTTGAAACACCGCCACTCCTTCCCGTGGAGACTCATCCGACAGGAACATCCAAGAGATAGATCTCGCCTTGCACGTTCGGATGCAGATCGCATCGGAAGGTCATCTTGCCTTGCCGTTCCGGCGTCAGTCGAATCACGAGAGTTTTGCCGGGATCGAGATGCACCCCTTCGATGCCTTTCCCAAAGACTTCGATGCCTTCGCCCTCAACGCGCACGGGGAGCGAGGCAAACATCGGCGAGACGAAACCGTGCCGGACAGGGTCTTCGTTGCGGAGGATCAGCAAAGTCGGCACCCCCGCAAGAATCGGCGTGGTCTTGGTGCTCACATAGACCGAATCGCGAATGGCGATCTCGATCCGCTGCTCTTGCACCGATGTCGCTTCCGGCACAGCCCCCGGCATTGCGCCAATCCACAGCACGGCGGCCAAAATCGCCCCACACACGACACCCGCTATGGGCATGACGAACACTCAGCCGTTCATGGTTCCCCATATCAGACCTCCTTCTAATCGCGCAGAGATACGTACAGAGGAAGAATCTATCACCGGTCTTTCTTCTTCCTGCCTTTCATCAGCACAATCACGCCGACGACGCCAATGACGACCGCCAGGCTCCCGAGCAGCAAGAATGAGTCCATGTCCGTGCTCCCCTCTTTTACGATGTCGGCGCGCCGCAGTAGTGTTGGGTCCCTTAGAATCCGGCGATAATCCATTCGCCCTGAGCTTGCCGAAGGGCGCGGGATTTCATGTGGGTCTGTTCATGCGGTTCGACCGGAATTGAGCACGGCGTCCATCACACAACCTCATGCATCGTTTCGATGGTCATACGCGCTCCTCCTTGTCGATGCGGCCGACCGCATGCGGCGCTTCCACTGCAACCGCAGCCAGGTCTCCACTTCTACCACAACGTACACGGTCACGGCCGCTGCCAGGACCAGCCCCCAGGCGAACCCGTCGATCGGGGCCGTATGAAACAACCGGTTCATGGCCGGGACATAGGTCAGCAGGAGTTGCAGCACCGTCATGACGGTCACCCCGCGCCAGATCCAGGGATTGCTGAACAGGCCGACATGGAACATGGTGAGCTCCAGCGAACGGCAATTGAACAGGTAAAACAGCTCCGCCATGACGATCACGTTCACCGCCGCCGTGCGGGCCGGGAGGATCGATTCAGTCCGATCCAGCTCCCAGAGAAACACGCCGTAGGCGCCGGCCAGCACCAAGAACGACACCAGGACAATCCGTTCGATCAGCACGCCCGTCAGAATCGGCTGGCCGGGATCGCGCGGCGGCCGCATCATGATGCCTGGCTCCGTGGGTTCGAAGGCCAGCATCAGTCCCAACGCCACTGCCGTCGTCATATTGATCCAGAGAATTTGCACCGGCAACACCGGAAGAGCCGTCCCAAATGCAATGGCCGTCAGCAGCACGAGACCCTCTCCTCCATTTGTCGGCAGCGTCCAGACTATGAATTTGGTTAGGTTGTCGAACACGCAGCGACCCTCTTCGACGGCTGCCTCGATTGACGCGAAGTTGTCGTCGGTCAGCACCATGTCGGCCGCTTCCTTTGCCACTTCGGTCCCGCCGCGCCCCATCGCCACGCCGATATCCGCCTGCTTCAAAGCCGGCGCGTCGTTGACGCCGTCGCCGGTCATGGCCACCACATGACGCCGCGATTGCAAGGCCTCGACCAGCCGCAACTTCTGTTCGGGCGAGACCCGCGCGAAGACCGCCGTACGGTCGGCGACCTCCGCAAGCTCCGCCTGGGGAATGGCCGCCAACTCCTGGCCGGTCATCGCGATCAGTGCCCCGTTCTCGTGATGCTTCCGCCCGTCTAACCCGATTTGCTGTGCGATCGCCCGGGCCGTGAGCGCATGATCGCCCGTGATCATTTTGACCGCAATCCCTGCCTGCTGACAGGCGCGCACGGCCGCCACGGCCTCCGGCCTCGGAGGATCCATCATGGCTTGGAGCCCGAGAAAAGTCAGGCCGTCTTCCACATCACACTCCGTCACTGTGGCGGTGTCCGCCGGAAATGCCTTGCGCGCCAGCGCCAGCACACGGAGCCCCCGCCCGGCAAAGGCATCCACCTGACTCAGCACGGCCTGAGCATCAAGCACCTGCTCCGTCCCGTCCGCCACACACATCCGCCTGCACAAGCGGATCGCTTTTTCCACCGCGCCTTTGAGATACAGCACCGAGTCCCCGCCCGATTTCACCCGATGCAGCGTGGCCATGAACTGCCGCTCCGACTCGAACGGGATCGCCTCCACACGCGGGAACTGCTCGTGGAGCCGATTCAGATCGATCCCGGCTTTCTTTGCCACCACCAGCAGAGCGCCTTCGGTTGGATCGCCCACGATCGTCCAGCGGCCGTCGCGCTCGAGATGCTGCGCGTCGTTGCAGAGCGCCCCGGCCGCCAGAAGCTCACGCAGAGCCGGAGGCAGTGCGACGTGCGGAGTGGCGGGTGCTGGGCTGTCGGATCGAGAAACGCTTCCCTCAAGTGATGCCTCAGCACTCAGCCCTTGGGACTCAGCACTTCTTTCTCGGATTTCCCCGACCGGCTCATAGCCGGCGCCGTCAACATCGAACACCCAGTCTCCTGCTGAAATCGCTTGGACCGTCATTTCGTTTTTCGTCAGCGTGCCGGTTTTGTCCGAACAGATCACGGTGGTGCTGCCGAGCGTTTCCACCGCGGGTAACTTGCGGATGATTGCATGGCGCCGTGCCATCCGGCCGACGCCGATCGCCAGGGTGATGGTGACCGCCGCCGGCAAGCCTTCGGGGATCGCACTCACGGCCAACGCCACGGCCGCCATAAAGACCTCGGTAGCGGGCCGTCCCCGCCACAGCCCCAGCGCAAACGTGAGCGCCGCCATCCCGAGGATTGCCACCGTCAGCCCCGTGCTGAAGGAAGCCAGCTTCTTCGTGAGCGGCGTCGCAAGCTGGGTCGTTTCGCCCATTAACTGATGGATGCGCCCCAGCTCCGTGGCCACGCCGGTCCCGACCGCCACTCCAACCCCCTGCCCATAGGTGACCAGCGAGCCGGAGAACGCCATGTTCTTGCGGTCCGCGACAACCGTCTCGGGAGGAAGCACCAGATCGGCCTTCTCCACCGGCACCGATTCTCCAGTCAGAGCGGATTCGTCCACTCGTAACTCGCGGACTTTCGCCAGCCGCAGATCGGCCGGGACCTTGTCGCCGGACTCCAGCAGGACCACCTCCCCCGGCACAAGATCCTCAGAGGGCACCCGGACCGTCTGTCCGTCCCGCCGGACTCTGGCTTCGGTCTTCATCATCGACGCAAGGGCGTCCAGCGCCGCCTCCGCGCGAGACTCCTGAATGAATCCCATAACGGCGTTGACGAAGACGACTCCGAAGATCACACTCGCATCGACCCATTCGCCCAAGAATGCCGTGACGACGGTCGCCGCGAGCAGTACATAGATCAGCGGATGGTGAAACTGAAAGAGAAAGCGCAGCAGCGGGCCATGGCGCCTGAATTTCGGAAGGATGTTTGGGCCGAATCGTTCCAGCCGCCGCGCCGCCTCCTCGGAGGACAGGCCTTTCGCCAGGTCGGTTTCGAGCAACAGCACCACCTCGTGGGTGGGCAGATGGTGATGGCTGCCCATCGAGTCCTGTGACTGCGCATCACGTTCGCGCTGAGCGTTCTCCATTGTTTCTCTCCTTTTGTCTTTCACGAGGCGGTGACTCCTTATTAACCGGTTGATAAAGCCCCCGCCGACCCATTCTTTCCCTCAAAGGAATGTCTGGCTTCCAACAGGGCACGGAGCCGGAAGGAAGAGGCCTGATCGGTGAAAAGCAATAACGAGTCGTTGGCCTCCAGCACAGTGCTGCCGTCCGGGACGAAACACTGCCCCTTCCGCCCGATCAGGATGACGAGCGTGGACTTGGGCAGGCCGAGATCGAGAAGCCGTTGACCGACCGCCACGGACGATTCGGGGATGGTCATTTCGACCAACCCGCTCTTGAGACCGGTTGGCGCATTCCAAACCGGCGAGGCCTCGAGACGCCTCGGCAGCCGCGCTTCCACCTTGAGCCAGCGCGCGACCAGCGGGATCGACGTGCCCTGGAGCAGGACGGATGTTAGAACGATGAAGAACACCAGGTTGAACATCATCGTGGCCTGCGCAATGCCAGCGAGGAGCGGAAACGTGGCAAGAATGACCGGCACGGCTCCGCGCAGACCGACCCAGGCGACCATCGTCTTTTCGCGCAGACTGAGCGCGGTGAACGCCAGTGTCAGGAACACCGCGACCGGACGAGCGACGACCATCAGGAACAGCGCCAGGAGCAGTCCCGTTCCGGCGACGGGCACCAGTTGCACGGGAAACACCTGTAGTCCGAGCGTCAGAAACATGGCGATCTGCATCAGCCACGCCAGTCCGTCATGAAACCGCGTGAGGCTGCGCTTGTGGAGGAACTCGCTGTTGCCCATCATCAGTCCGGCGAGGTACACCGCGAGAAATCCGTTTCCGCCCAGCCAGGCACTGCCGCTGTAGGTCAAGAGGACCAGGGACAAGGTCAATACCGGATAGAGTCCGTCATATTCGAGCCGCAGCCGGTTGATCAGCAACACCATCACCTTGCCGATGCCGTACCCGATGGCGGCGCCGAGCACCATTTGGCGCACAAACATGGGAAGCAAGTCGGTCACCGACGTGGAGGCCCCCGTGAGCAGACTGATCAGCCCGATGGTGAGGAACACTGCCATCGGGTCGTTGCTGCCGGATTCAAGTTCGAGCAGCGGTTTCAACGGGCTGCGAAGACTCACATGCCGTGACCGCATGACGGCGAAGACGGCGGCCGCGTCGGTCGAGGAGACAATGGCGCCGATCAGCAGCCCCTCCAGCCATGACATCCCGAGGATCGTCCTGGCAAACAATCCGACCAGCCCCGCAGTGATCGCCACACCCAGCGTTGAAAGCATCATGCCTTTTCCAAGCTGTGCCCGAACGCTGGCCCACTCCGTATCCATGCCGCCCGCAAACAGAATAAACGCGAGCGCGACCACGCCGAGCGACTGGGCGAGCCAGGGATTATCGAAGTGGATGCCGCCCGGCCCATCGGACCCCGTAAGCATCCCGATGACGAGGAACAACAGCAGGGCGGGAACTCCCAATCGTCCAGACGCCTTGCTGGCGATCACGCTCAGCAGCAGCAACCCCGAAGTCCCGAGAAGCAGATATTCAATAGTGAGCGTCATGAGCTTGTGCGTCGCCTTTCGTGGCGATCACCAGCGGGGAGGAATTGCGAAACGTTTCTAAGGATCAGAACAGGACAACCGGCTCGGCCCAATAGCGCCTCCGCCACACTTCCCAGCAACATTCGGGCCAGTCCTCGTCGACCTTGGGTGCCGGCTGCAATCACGTCGGCCTGCCACTGCGCAGCCAGACGCAGGATGATCTCGACCGGGTCGCCAGGAGCGGACATACTCTCTGCGGCGATGCCGTTCTGCTGTAGCTCCCGGGTGAGGATCCTCAGCTTGCGCAGTCCGACCTTGTGGGCCATCCCCTCATCCGCCGCGTGCACGATACAGACCTGTGCCTTCAGCCGTGCTGCCATCCCGGATACATAGCGCAAGGCCGCATCGGCGCAGGGTGAGAAGTCGGTGGCCACCAGTAACCGATCCAGGCTGACCTTGGCATGATGTCGAAACGAATCTCGCGCCACGACTTCCTGCAACGTCAACACGGGACAGGAGGCTTCCCGCACGACCGCTTGCGCGGTACTGCCGAGCCGCAATCGATCCCATCCGGTGTGTCCGTGTGTTCCCATGACGATGAGCCCCGCATGATAAGCGGCCGCGGACTCCAGGATACAGTCGCTGGGACCGCCGAAGAGCAGGCGAGGTTGTGCATTGATTCCAGCGTCCTTCGCCATGCTCGTCAACCGTCCCAGCTCAAGCAACGCGGAAGTTTTGAGGGAATCCAGAGAGCGGCTCTCAGGGGACACCTGCGATGATTCGGACACAGTCTTGATCACATGGACAATTTCCAGTTTGACGCCGTATACGTTTGCAAGTTTCAAGGCGTAGTTAAACGCCCGCCGAGCCGGTTGCTGAAAGTCGGTGGGCAACAACACGCAGCCCGTTGTCCTCCTCGACGCCATTCGCATTCTTTTCCCCATTATGATGAACCATTCTTCCTGGCCGCCGCTTTTCTGCGGGCAGCGATCATTTCACCAGGCGCTGTTCGATCGCCAAGACCGCTTCCGTGGTGCGTACGACGGCATCCGGATTGAGCGAAATGCTGTCGATGCCTTCCTCGACCAGGAACCGAGTGAACTCCGGATAGTCGCTGGGCGCCTGCCCGCAGATGCCGATCTTCCGACCTGTGGTCTTGGTGGCGCGAATCGCCATTGAGATCATCCGGGTGACGGCCGGATTGCGCTCGTCAAACAGCGGGGCCACGAGGTCAGAGTCCCGATCCACTCCCAAGGTCAGTTGCGTCAGATCGTTCGAGCCGATGGAGAATCCATCGCACAACTCCGCGAACTCTTCGGCGAGGATGACGTTGCTAGGAATTTCGCACATGAGGTACACCTCCAAACCGCGCTCGCCGCGCCGTAATCCGTGCCGCGCCATTTCGCCGAGCACCCGCCGGCACTCGTCAATCGTCCGGCAGAAGGGGATCATGATCTTGACGTTGATCAGGCCCATCGTCTCCCGCACGTCACGCAATGCACGGCATTCCAGGGCAAAGCCTGCCTGGTAGCGTGCATCGTAGTAGCGGGAGGCGCCCCGGAAACCCAGCATGGGGTTCTCTTCGTTCGGTTCGTACCGACGGCCACCAATCAGGTTGGCATACTCGTTTGATTTGAAGTCGCTGAGCCGGACGATCACGTCCTTCGGATAGAAGGCTGCCGCGATCATGCTTACCCCTTGTGCCAGCTTGTCCACAAAGAACTGCGCTTTGTCGTGATAACCCAGCGTGATCCGGTCGATCTCGGCCTTCACGGATGGATCGTCGAGACGTTCATAATCGAGCAGGGCAAGCGGATGGGCTTTGACGGAGTTGGCGATGATGAATTCCTCGCGGGCCAGCCCGACCCCGTCGTTGGGGAGAAATGACAGGCGAAAGGCTTCTTCCGGATTGGCCACATTCATCATGATCGCGGTCTTGGGGCGGCGCAGGTCTTTGAGGCTCACCCGGTCGACCTCGACCGGCAACCGGCCCTCGTACACATATCCGGTCTCGCCCTCGGCGCATGAGACCGTGACGACCTGGCCGTCTATCAAGCGTTCCGTCGCGGCCTCCGCCCCCACAATGGCCGGCAGGCCCAATTCGCGACTCACGATCGCAGCATGGCAGGTCCGGCCTCCACGATTCGTGACGATAGCCGCGGCCCGTTTCATGATGGGCACCCAATCGGGGTCGGTCTTATCAGTCACCAGCACGTCGCCCTCACGAAAGTCCTGCATCTGCTGAACCTGCTTGATGACCCGGACCGTCCCCTGGCCGATTCTGCCGCCCACGCTGCGCCCGCTGACGAGCACGCGGCCGCGCTGGGTGAGGCGATAGGTTTCGATCACATCGAGATCCCTCTGCGACTGCACCGTCTCGGGCCTTGCCTGCACAATGAAGAGTGCGCCGGTGCGCCCGTCCTTGGCCCACTCCATATCCATCGGACTGGCGACGCCGCGTTTGGCGCGATAGTGGTCTTCGATCACGCACGCCCAACGGGCAAGCGTGAGGATTTCATCGTCCGTAATGGCGAATCTCGCCCGGTCGTCGGGAGGCACCGGCACATTCTTCACCATCTTGTTCCCGCCCGCATCGTAAATCAGTTTGAACTCCTTACTGCCCAGGCGTTTACTTAAGATAGGGCGGTAACCATCCTTGAGCGTCGGCTTGAAGACATAGAATTCATCGGGGTTCACCGAGCCCTGCACGACGTTCTCACCGAGACCGTAGGAAGCATTGATCAAGACGGCCTGCTCGAACCCCGTCTCCGTATCGATGGAGAACATGACGCCGGCGGCGGCGAGGTCCGAGCGGACCATGCGCTGGACCCCGATGGAGAGGGCAATCTTCCGATGATCGAAGCCTTTCTCGACCCGATAGGCGATCGCGCGGTCGGTAAACAAGGACGCGAAACACCGCTTGCAGGTGTCGAGCAGCGCCAGCGGCCCCTGCACGTTCAGGTAGGTCTCCTGCTGCCCCGCGAAACTGGCATCCGGCAGATCCTCCGCGGTGGCGCTGCTCCGCACGGCGACATCGACCGGCTCCTGGGCTCCCTCGCCCAACCGGGCGTAGGCCGCGAGGATCTCACGCGCGAGCGCGTCCGGCAAGGTCGCCGCGAGCATGGCTTGGCGGATGCGACTGCCCCGCCGGCGGAGGTTGTCCAGATCCCGCGCATCCAAGTCCTTCAAGGCATCCGAAATGACCGCCTCAAGTCCGGCCTCGCGGACAAACTCCCGATAGGCCTGCGCCGTAATTGCAAACCCGTTCGGGACCTTGACTCCTTGGGCGGCCAACTCCCGATACATTTCCCCCAATGATGCGTTCTTGCCCCCGACGACCGGCACATCCTCGATGCCGATGTCTTCGAACCAGCGCACCAGCACACCCGGTGAAACGAGACGAGCCATCATGATTTCCACCTCACTTCGTTCAGTCCCAGATTCCTCAGCGTTCCCTTCATGGCGACCGCCGCGCCGAACAGCAGCAATGCCGCCGAATAATAGACCCACAGCGGAAAGAGCACCATTACCAGAAACGAGCCGTACATGAGACTGTAGATAGACAGCGTCTGCAGATACAGACTGAAGATGTGCTTGGCCGCTTCCCACAGGAGCGTCAGCGTGATCCCTCCGATGGCGGCCTCCCGCCATGCCGGGAGGCTTCTCGGCACATAGCGATAGAGGCCCGTCGAAACGGCGAAGACGAGCACAAACGGCAGCAGATAGGAGAGCATAAAATGGTTCACGAGCAGCTCCTCAAAGTTGAGATTGCCGATCCGGGAGGCCTGATGAAGCAGCATACGAAAAATCTGCGTCACGAGAAACGAGAGCGTGAAGAACAATCCGACGACTCCGAGCAGCCCGACGGCTATGGCAGTGGTGCCCAAGGCATGCCGCAAATGGGCGGTGCCAAAGACAATGTTCACGGCGTCGTCCACTTCGTAAAACACCAGCAACCCGAACCAGACAAAGGAGATCCCGGCTACCCAGCGCACGGTGTCTTCCCCCGCCACCCCCCCTACCTCCATGGCCAATTGATCGCCCAACTCCGGCATGAAGCCCTGCAGTAGCTCAAGCAAATACTCATGCCCCTTCATCTGGTGGCGTAGTCCGCCGGCCAGCGAGAGCAGCAAAAACACCAGCGGAAAAAACGACAGCAGGGAGAAGAACGCGAGCGACGCGGCCAACGTCGTGCAGCCATGATGCCAAAAGTTCCACGCCGCTCCTTGAAACGCTCGGAGGACGGACATCGTGCGAGTCGCCTGGGCAGGGAACTGGAGCGTCTCCTCCATTGGCACCTTTCACTGGGTGGGACCCGATGGGCTGTGCCCGGCATACGCATGGTCGATCCACGTTCTGCATCGAGACGATTGACCGATCCTGCCTGCATGCGGTCCTGCCCTGGGTGTCTTCTCCCCCCTCCCTGTACCGAACGTGTGATGCACGCTCACCCCTCCACCTCTGGAATGATCACGCCGTGCGGGCTTCGTTGCCCATCGAGCGCCTGGATTTCTTCCGCGCTCAGGAGCCGCGCTCGCGGCACCTCCAGCAATTCGGCCGCTTCAGCCAGCACGTGTGCCCAGCTACAGCGGTTGAGGAAAAACAGCCCCGACGTGTTCAAGGTCCCACCCTGATTGGTGTACCCCAGTCCTCTCGTGCGCGGTCCCGTATGGAGCGGCCCGACGACGCCGAGAATCGCTTCCGGCCTCGTATGAGTCAGGAACACACGCGCGTGAATCGTGGAGGGAAACAATCGTTCAACCAGTGCCGGCGACGCCTGATGCGCCCGTTCTCCCTCGTGGCGTGGATGACGAAAGCGGCCCGGCTCAAGCAGGTACGCGACGACATGCGGCACCTCACGTTCACGCAAGCGCCGCGCGGCGGTCAGGGTCTCACCGAGTTGATAGGCCCCGACCGCCGTGAGGACGATCCGCGCGCGATCCGGTTCATAGCTCGCCCAGTCCAATCGCATACCGCCGTCGCCGACGAGACATCTGGCTTCGGCGTCCGTGAACAGATCCGGAATCACGTCCGCTTTCGGCACCACGAGGGTCCAGAGCTGTCCCTGCGTCCGATAGACCTGCTCCATGACGGCCGCGGCACTGTTGAAGTCGGCCGGAAAGACCACGCGCGAGATGTGCGACGACTCACCCAACATCGCTTCGGCCATGCTGGGATCTTGGTGAGATTGCTCATTCTTGCCGTTCTCCCAGGTATGGGACGTCAGAATCAACGAGATGGACAGCCACTGTTGCGGGCGACCGGCTTCCTGACAATGGTTGGCAAAGATGATTTCTTGTCGGATCGCTCCATGCATCTTGCTCCCGAAGGCTTCGTAGGTATGGATCAGATTGATCCCGCCCTTGTTGGCCAGAGCGGCCGATGCAACAGCCTCTTCGTTCAACGCGGTGATCACTCCGCCCTGTACGGATTCAGGAATCCCGGGCTCGGGGTCCGTCACCCGAAACTTCAACAGCTCCAGCGTCCTGAGCAATCGGTTCGAGCGCATCTCGTCGGGATTGCCGACGCGAGGGCGCAGATGCGGATTCGCGTGCACCAGCGCGGCAAACACCTCATCGACCGCCGCCATCGGGGACGTTCTGGTCCAGCAATCCGGATGAGGCCTCCCCTCCACCGACACGGACCGGAACGGTGGCGAAGGATGTTCGTCCACGGAGGCCGAGCGATGCGCCAAGGCGTGGTCGCGTTCCAGCGGACGGCCAGCGTTCTTATGGTGCTGAACTGCGCTGACGGCATCGCCAAGTTCCGTCGAAGCCACCCACAGTCGCTTCGCGCCTTCATTGAACAGCGCTGCCGCCCGCGCGTCCATGCGCGGGTTCGCCATCAACGGCAGATTATGCGCCAGGTTCGTGCCTTCTCCGGGAAAGCCGGCTCCCTTCGGCGCGAGCGCAATGCCGTAAGGCAAGCGAATCGGGTACGTGCTCTGTCCCGATCGGATTGCTTCGACCGCTTCCTCAATCCGGCGTTCCATCTCGACAATCGCCCACAGGAACGCCGCGGGATCGCGCCCGTCGAAAAGGATCGGGTCGAACCCGTTCAGTGTCAGGTGGTCGCTGAACCAGGCCGCGCCGCCCTGTTGGGACATGGTTGTGCGTTGATCGATCCGCCGCCCGTTCTTGATCATGATCGGCATGACGAGACCGGAATCCTCGGCGCGCCACCAGCGCGGCGCCCAATCGCTGCCCCGTTGATCTTCGAATGCACCATCGGAGAGGAACGCCACGAGTCGTTCGCCTGGCAAGGGCATATGGACGTACTGCAACTCGGCAAAGCCCAGATAGCCGCCCTCCGCCAGCCCTCCCGCCGTGTGAGCGTTCACATGACTGCCCAGCGGAGAGTCTTGACGGCCATCCTCCCGAAGGCGATAGGCATAGAAATCTCGCACGTAGCGGGTCAGCCCTTCATCGTTGACGGAATACCTGGCCGCATGCGCCTCCGTCATGTTGCCGACCAACAGATTCAGCGAGTCCACGGCCGCCACGCAGTGCCCCTGTCCCATCAGCCAGGCACGTGTGTGGCCGGTCAGGACGTTGGCGGCCAGATACGCGGCGTAGGCAGGCACCATGTTGAGCGAGCCGCCGGTATGGCCATCGGGTTGGACCTTGAAATCTTCGACGTCCAACGGACGACCGTCCAGATACACGTTCCTCGCATACGTCTGATGCACAACCATCCAGAGTCCTGCGCTCGTGAGTCGATCCAACGAGGCCAGCAACTCGTAGAACGCGACTCCGTCTCCCTGTCGGGCCTGATCCGCGAGCCTGGTCGCGAGGTCGTGGATCCGCGCCTGGGTCTCATCGGTATGGCGGATGACGCCATAGCCCTGCGCCCAACAGGCGAACTGGGGATCGTCGTGGCGATATTGCGCGGCTTGCTGCGCCAGCTGATGGTCATCTCGGTCGTAGTCGGTGTTCATATTGCTCCTTTGCCAGGTTTCGGTGTGTCGTGGTGATGATTGGCCTCGCACAGACATCGCACGGTTTCACGCGCGATCCAGGTTTCTTCGTCGGCAGCCACGACGTAGGTGTCCGCTTTGGCACCGTCCCGGCTGATGCGGGCCGCACTGCCCGACGCCAGGGCCACGGTCTTATCGTTCAGGTCCCGGTCCAACACAAGCCCGCACCAGGCCATCCCGTCGCAGACGCGGGCACGGATTTCAGCGGAATGTTCGCCGATGCCTCCGCCGAACACCACCGCGTCCGCGCCGCCAAGGACCGCCAGGTAGGCGCCGATATATTTGCGCACTCTGTAGCAAAAGACCTCGAGGGCGAACCCGGCGCGCGCCTCTCCCCGCTGCTCAGCCGCCAGCAAATCCCGCACATCGTGCGACAAGCCCGACAGGCCCAAGAGACCGGACCGTTCGTTGAGCCACTGCTCGATCTGCTCCACCGACGCCCGTTCCCGGCGAGACAAATAGCCCACGATCGCCGGATCGAGGTCACCGGAGCGCGTGCCCATCACCAAGCCTTCCAACGGGGTAAACCCCATGGAGGTATCCACCGATCGGCCTCCCTGGATCGCCGCGGCGGAGCACCCGTTCCCGAGATGCAGCGTGATGGCGCGAACGGTGTCCACCGATCGTCCCGTCTGCGTCGCATAGCCATGCACGAGCGAGGCATGGGCGATCCCGTGGAACCCATAGCGCCGGATGCGATACTGCGCCGCCAGGTCCTGTGGAAGCGCGTAGGTGGCGGGTACTCCGGCATCGTACAGAAAAACGCCGTCTCGAACACCGCCACCATGGGCATCTCGTGCCCCAGCACCATCCGCGCAGCGTTGATCCCGAATAAACATGCCGGGTTGTGCAACGGCGCCGGCTCGCTGAGCTGCTCGATCTCAGCCGTGACGGTCGCGTCGATGCGGACGGGTTGCTGAAAGTTGGCGCCCCCATGAACCACGCGATGGCCGACGGCCACGACATCACACCGCTTGCAACGGTCGAGCGCCCACCGAACAGCCTGGTCGTGGTTGCGAATGTCCTGCTGGAGTTCCGAGTCCGACAGGGAACCGTGAGCCGGCCGCAGCCTCGCCTCACCGCCGATGCGATCCACCATTCCGCTGATCATGGTGGTCGACGTCTCATCGCGGATGTCTACCACCCGGAATTTCAGGCTTGAACTGCCGCAGTTCAACACGAGGACACGCACGCGGTAAGCCCTTTCTCCCGAACGCGCTGAGGCTGCCTCGGATAACCCGTAGAGGCACATAGCTCCGGATCAGAGGGACGGTGTTCCGCTAAGCAAGCGTGTGGAGCTAGGGCCCTTTCCGTTCACGAAGCGCGAGTTGCCCCTGACGGGCTAAGTCGATCGACATCCCTAACACGCGGGCCGCTTCCTGCGGCGCGTGGAAGCCGGTGGAGTTTTCCGCCTCGACGAAATCCAACAGGAATTGGGCCTGGCGCTGAAACCCTTGGGCGGCGGAGATGTCGGCGACTGTCTCTCCGCGTTGGCGCGCTCCCTTTAGGTCGCTGATCAAGGCCACCACTGCGTCCATGGCTCGATTTCTCAGCTCGAACGTCCGGTGCTGGACGGTCTCGACCCGCGCTTTGAGTTCAGCCTCCGGCCATTTGTGGCACGTTTGGCAGGCGCGGTTGATGTTGAGGAGCGGGCTGCGCACATGGTGATCGCTGACCTTCATCGCGCCTTCACGTTTGTAGGGCATATGGCAGTCGGCACAGGACACACCCGAGCGGGCGTGAATCCCCTGGCTCCATAGTTCGAATTCCGGATGCTGAGCCTTGAGCGTCGGCGCGCCGCTGTCGGCGTGGGTCCAGTCCTTGAACCGGGTCTCTTCGTAGTACGTGAGCATCTCATCGGCGCGCAGACCGTTCGCCCAGGGAAAAGTCAAGCGCTTCTCCGGGCCCTTGAAGTAATACTCCACATGGCACTGGCCGCAGACAAATGCGCGCATCTCCTGACGGGTGGCCATGGTATTGGGATCGTAGTTCTTGATGCCGTCGCGCGCCTTGAGCGCGCGGATGCCTTCGATAAAGGCCGGTCTGGTGATGCGAAGCTGCATTGTGTCCGGTGCATGGCAGTCGAGGCACGTGACGGGATGATTCACGAGCTTTCTCGCCTCGGCATACGGCAACTGGTTCATCTTCTCAAACCCCTTCATCAGGTCGCCCTCTCCGAGGGTCATCATGGGCGCATAGGCGGACGAATGACACTGGAGACAGGTGCCCGGCTGCGGCACGACAGCCTGTCGTCCGGTATAGGCCTGGTCTTCCAACATGAAGGCGTGGCCGCGCTCCTCGCGGAAATCATGGGCGAATGCATAGCCGGCCCACAGGGTTTTCAGTCGCGGGTCTTCTTCGATCTTCGACTGGGCGACCACCGAGCGGGGATCAGCATCCGTGGGCGTGCGCGGCACCGCTTCGCTCCCGCCGAAGCGCGTGCGCACTTGATCGACCGTCCGGCGGTATGCATCGAATTGAAACGGAAAGTTCTTGCCCCACTCTGCCGGGTCCTCGGTCCGATCGGTCAACTCAACGACGCGGACGAACGTGTTCTTGGCCTCCTGCTGGCGCTGGAAAATGTTTACCAGGAGCGCGGCCAGGGCAAAGACGACACCCGCCGCGATTAGCACAAGAAATACAAGCTTCGGCGAGATTCGGCCCTTCTCATTCATGACGCCCCCGCTCCTTACTGGTGCCCGACATTGTGATGACAGCGGACACAGGACAGCTGTCCCGCGCGGTCATCCGACACATTGATGGCCTGCACGATCTCCGCGTGACACTTCATGCAGGCCTGATCGGCGATGGCCCGCATGTGCGGCTTGATCTGAATCTCGTCCGGAAATCGTCCCGCGGTAAAAGCCGCCGCATGAAGAAACCCGTTGAACGCTTTCGAGGCATATTTGGGAACGAACCCCTCAGGCGTGTGGCAATCGTTACAGACCGCGACCGTCCGATGACTCGATTTGACCCACCCGTCATACTGTGGATTCATCACATGACAGTTGACACAGGCCTTGGGATCATCGGTGAGGTACGACGCTCCTCGGGCGTATACGAAGGTGTACAATCCGATCCCCACGACGCAACCAAGAGCGGCGGCGAGGAACCATCCGGCGGCACCCGGCGAAGCCTGTTGAGGGAAAGGAGTCATGCGGCGACCGTCCATCTCCATTTCGATAAGTGTCCTTCCGCAACAGCGGCGCGGGAGCTCACCTGCCCGGTCTGGTTATCGTCTTTCCTTCTCCGGATTTCGCTCACATCAGCCTTCCCCGCACCTATCGTAGGAACAAATTGCCCCATGTTCGGACGCAACTCCTCATCTGATCGGATGTGACGCTCAGTCCTGCATCAAACTTCACATTGGCAACTTCCATGCCTCCACGAGCCACCTGTACACATTCGGCTTACTAGGCTTCACTTACAGTGAAACGACGTGCCTTTACTTCTCACGCTCCTGCTCCCTTCACCCTGGTCGTTTGCTCTGTCGCAATACACCACATGGTTAAGAGGCCGGCTGTGGATGTTTGCCTCCTTCGGCTCGTTTGATGTCTATCCACCGGCCCATGATTGTCATCGCATGCGCCCGGCATCGGCGGGCGCTCTTAACGCGCGAGTTTGTTGTGCGCATCCAGCGCGGCCACCTTGTAGCATCCGCCAAGGTCGGATAGTTACAGGCCGTGGTGAGGAAATAATCCAGGCCGCCTTGCAGCCTCAAGACAGCCTGACCAATATGGATTAACTCCGTCGCGCCGGTCCCGATCAGATGTACCCCAAGAAGACGCCGGTCCTCCCGATAGAAGAGCATCTTCAAGAGGTCGCTGTTGCCAGAATTGATCGGCGCCGTCGTTTGCAGCAGTGGGACGCTCGGCGCCATGAGGGCCAGGGTCGGCGATGTCCGTCCTACAGCGTGGCCGCCACACGATGCGCGCCGTGCCCGAGTGGGCGTTCGACGCCCACTCGGGCTCTTCCTTTTGGCCGGCGCCTCCTTAGGAGCCTCTGGCCTGAAACGGATCTGGGAGTCGCCATCGTGACCCCCCGTTAGGCAAACACCGGCACCTGCCGTGCAAGCTCCGGAACCGGGTGTGGGGCGAACGGCCGATCAAGGCAGTCCAAAGGAAACGCCGGAGTCTTGCCGATACGGCGAATCGTTTCTGCGATCCGTTCCGGCTTGCCCCAGTCGCTCCACAGCACACCGGCCAGTTCCATGACCGCCACATGGTCCGGCAGCCGTTGCAGGAGGTGCGAAGAAAAGTTATAGGCCGGCATCTCCTGATAGACCCCCTCCAACGCCGCGCATTCGCCCGGACGGTCCCAGGCGGACGCCAGCCGCTCAAAGAGGGGCATCATGTCGGGGAAACAGGCATACCCGGCTTGCCACAACGTGTCCGCCTTGGCGGCAAGGACCAGCGTGTTCCACAAGGCTCCCCCCCGGAGTGCCGCATCCGCTAGCTCAGCCGATGGCTTTTCGAGGAATGACGACATCGCATGGACCGGATGACCCGGCGCCCCGGTCAATGCCGGGCCACGTTCAATCCATCCGTACTCAGTCTCCAACCGATCCGGCTGAACGCCCAACAAGAGCATCTGATCCGGGGTGGCGTCGACAGACGCGATCGCGTGGCGCACGGTATCGAGAAATCGGTGTTCCGGAAAAATGAAGTGATCCGACGGATGCACCACAACCGTCGCTTGAGGATGGCGCCCCCATACGTAGGACAGCGGCAGGAACACACCCGCCGCCGTATCGCGGTTGGCGGGTTGCAACAGGAGTTTGCCAATCGGCCGGCCGCGCAATTGGGATTCCACATCGGGCCGATGGTGGCGAGCCGCGACAACGACGGCGCAGTCCGCCGGCGAGAGCTGCGTAACACGGTCCACCGTGTGTTGAAACATTGACCGGGTCCCGACGAAGGCGCAATATTGCTTCGGTCGAGGCCGCCCCAACCATCGCTGCACCAGAGGCTTGACCCGTTCCCCTTCCCCGCCGGCCAACACGATATTCGACACCATCCGACCCGCATCTCTTTGATCGGTCATGATCGTCGTCCTTTCCCTGGCGCTTCCGCCGGTTTGTTGTGTCTGGTCACCTGAGCCGTGACTGGAGATGGCCGGATCACTCGTCGCTATCGACGCCGGGGCCGCGCCACGGCCACAGTTCCCTCTGGTCCGGCTCGTCGATTGGCCATCACCGTTGCATCGATCCACTCGCCGCAATTCACGCAACGCCGCGAGAGCAATATACCTTCATCGAGGATGCTCGGCAGCACACCATCAATACAGACTGGCACCATGAGCCCGTGGCCACGTGGGCAGATGTGCTGCCCGGTTGCCCCTGTAGACTCAGATTGCGTTCGGCTCATCGGGATCGTACCGCCTCGACCTCCACTGCTCCGCAAGCTGGGCTGGCACGCGCCGTTGAATTCATGGCCGCGTCCCTCGCGACACCGGGCGACTGCCTGTTTCACCGCTCCCTCTTTCTAGTCGTTGATCGGTCATCAAGGTCGGTTCCGAAATTCGATCGCATCCGCCGTGCCGGCCGACTTTACCAGCGCCACACCGGGATGCCTGCGCCTCCCACACATGTTTTGGGATCTGGCCCGGCCTGACGTAAACATCAAAGTGCAAGCTGGTAGTGGTGCGTGAACTAGCCACTCTCCCTTCCACGCGCTCCCAATTGAGACGCCCCGCGTTGTGTGAACCCGGCGACAGACCGTCACGATGAGTGGTTATCGAGCCCGTCCCATGGAGTTGTCCTTCATTTACGACCACAGGCGGCCGGCCCTGCAGGGGCGGTAAACCAACCCGATGGTCTATCTCTGCCCACGCGGGCGCCACGAAGAGGACAACACCGAGCCCCAGCGGAGACAGAATCCTCAATCGTTGCGTCGTGACCATGATGGGGCCTCCTGTTCGGTTGTGGATTCCTTTCTCTCTCGACAGCCCCACGATAGCAATCAATCGCCGCATTGAAAAATAGATAATTCACGCTAGAGCCATCGGTTATTTCGATGTATACTCTCCAGCCATGGAATGGCTGAACTATCACCATCTCTTGTATTTCTGGTCGGTCGCTAAACACGGAAGCGTGCGCAAAGCCTGTGAAGAGCTCCGTCTGGCTCAACCGACCATCAGCGCGCAGATACGGGTCTTGGAAGAAGCTCTGGGCGAACGGTTGTTCGCTCGATCGGGGCGACACTTAATCCTGACGGAGATGGGGAGAGTCGTATTCGGCTACGCAGAAGATATCTTTTCCCTGGGACAAGACTTGATGAACACGGTCAAAGGCCGTAGCGGCGGGCGATCCATGCGCCTTACCGTCGGTATCGCCGATGCGGTGCCGAAGCTGCTCGCTACCCGGATTCTGAAGCCCGCGTTCACGCTCTCCTACCTCGCACGCATCGTCTGCTTGGAAGGCACACTGGACCGGCTCTTGGCCGACCTCGCGATTCACAGGCTGGATCTCGTCATCGGCGACACGCAGGCGCCTTCGACCGTCAACGTCCAAGCCTATAGCCACTTGATGGGGGAATCCACCATCACTCTCTTTGCCACAGCGAAGCTCGCAACGCGCTATCGCCGGAACTTCCCGCAGTCATTGGAAGGTGCCCCGTTCTTATTGCCGACCTCTCACGCGACACTCCGCCGGCTCTTAGATACCTGGCTGGTTCGCAAGGAACTTCACCCCAACATCATCGGAGAATTTGAAGATAGCGCGACCTTGAAGGCGATCGGTCACGATGGGTACGGGATTTTTCCGGGCTCGACCGTCATGGAGAAGGAAATCTGCCGGCAGTATCAGGTGCGCATGCTGGGCCGAGTGGATGGCGTCAAACAGCGTTTTTACGCGATCACGGTGGAGCGTAAGCTGGAGCATCCCGCTGTGCGAACGATCTTCGAGGCAGCACGCCGGGAACTCCTGACCTAGGACCCCTGAACAACGGACGATGGTATGCGCCTCGATAGACCCCGCGCCCTATTCTGACCATCCAGTCCACGGACCGTGCGGTCGCGGCTCATGAAGTGCTCCGTGCATGGAGGTTCTGGCCCCGTGGGGGCGCTGTGAACCGGTGGGTCATAAAGGGGCGCAGGCGTGAGTATTGATTTGATACGGCACGGGTTCGGACATCGGGAAACGCATCACGCTGGCACACGATCCCCTCGGAATGATGCGGTCGCGAAGGTACGAGGTCAGTGATGCGAATGGCGACAGCGCAACTGCATTCACTCGGAATCTGTGCCACGCACAGTGGTTGCGTGAGGGTCGAGTCGCGATCCGCATGAGTCTGCACGGGAACCAACGTACGGGCGTGAGACTACTGGGGGATGACCTGGCGGGGTGAGAAAAAGCGATTCTCCGTCATCGGATTTCCACGGCGGACACGATCATGAACGATAGAGCGACGCATGGGCGATCCCGTGGATCCCATAGCGCCGGATGCGATACTGCGCGGCCAGGCCCTGTGGGATCGCATAGATGGCCGCTCGCTCCGGCATCCTGCGGTGAAAGGCCGTGTCGAAGACCGCCACCATGGGCACATCGAAACCCAGTACGCGCTGGGCAGCGGTGATCCCAGCCAGACACGCCGGGTTGTGCAACGGCGCCAGCTTGCCGAGCTGCTCGATCTCAGCCGTGACGGTCGCGTCGATGCGGACGGGTTGCTGAAAGTTGGCGCCCCCATGAACCACGCGATGGCCGACGGCCTCGACCGCACACCGCTGGCAACGGTCGAGCACCCACCGAACAGCCTGGTCGTGGTTGCGAATGTCCGACCGGACTTCCGCGTCCGACAGGGAACCGTGAGCCGGCCGCAGCCTCGCCTCACCGCCGATGCGATCCACCATTCCGCTGATCATGGTGGTCGACGTCTCATCGCGGATGTCTACCACCCGGAATTTCAGGCTTGAACTGCCGCAGTTCAGGACGAGCACCTACATAGTGTCTTCTGTGCGTACAAGCGGAACACAATGCCACCCATGATTGTTCCCAGCCACTTTGCGCTATGGGCTATGTGGTGAAGACCAGCGTCACAGCGCCGCCGGCCAATGCCACACCCAAGCCCAGCGCCACCCGCCAGGCCAACGGTTTGCCGCCGAACCAGGCGGCAAGAGCCGCTTTGGTGATCGTGTTCGTCATCGCCGCCGCCGTGATCGCGGTCGCCGCGGTCCGCGTATCCAATCCCTCCTGGTGAAACCGAGCCACCGAGAGGGTGATCGCATCGACATCGGTTGTCCCGGCCAGCACACTGGAGGCATAGAGTCCCTGGTCGCCGAGGACGATCTGCGCGCCTTTGGCCACGACAATCACGACCGCATAAAAGAGGCCGAACTTCAACGCCGTGCCCAGTTCGAGCGGATTATAATAAAGAACAGGGGGCACCTCGTGGAGAATCGCACGCGACTTGAGATAGAACAGCAGCGCCGTCCCATAGCCGCCGAGCGCCATGATCCACAACGGCCAGATCAGACTCGTGAGCAGATTGGGAGCGACGACTCCGATCACGACGAGCATACGCAGAAACATGGTGCTCGACGCCAACACCGTCGCGACGGCGGCGAGCGCAACCATCGGCGGTGATTCCCGCGCCCGCGTCGCCAGGCTGATCGTGACGGCCGTGGAGGACACCAGTCCCCCCAGCATGCCGGTCGCCAGGAGGCCGTGACGCGGACCGGCAATCCGCATCGCGATGTACCCGAGGAAACTCATCCCTGCGATCAACACGACCATGAGCGCCACATGGAAGGGATTTACGACATTGAAGGGACCGTAGGTGCGGTTGGGCAGCAACGGCAGAACGACCACCGCGAGCACCACAAACTTCGCCGTCGCGTACAGATCGTCATCGGAGATGCGGGCCACCGCCTGGTGCAGCGGCTCCTTGAACGACAGCAGGGCCATCACCACACCGGCACTGGCGACAATCAGGAGATAGCGGTCTCCGACAGGCAAGGGAATCCCAGGCGAGAGAGCCAGGACCCCCAGGAGAAAGGTGATGAGGGCCGCCACTTGCGTGGTAATCCCCGGGTCCGCGCTTCGGCTCGACTCTTGATACTGCGAGACGGCCAGGAAAACGCCGATCACCACCATGGCACCCAGCATGGGCCACATCCCCATCGTATGTGCGATAAATGTGGAGAGGGCGCCGGCCAACGCAATGAGCGGAAAGGTCCGAAGGCCGCCGACGCCGGGGCCTTTTTCCTCATCCCTGGACTGCTGGCGTTGCAGGCCGATGAGCGCTCCAGCGCCCAGCGCGATCAGAAACCCCCAGAAGATCTCGTCAAAAGCCATCTCATGATTGCTCATCCAGGCTAGACCGCCAGAACTTCCAACATCAGGAACTCCCCTTTCATCTGCGGATGGAGATCGCAGCGAAAGGGATGACTTCCGGGGCGCTCCGTCGTAAACCGGATCACAAGCGTTTTCCCGGGATCCACATAAACCCCCTCAATACCCTTGCCATAGGAAGCGATCCCTTCGCCTTCCGCATGCACCAACAAGCCAAACAACATCGGCGAGGTAAAGCCGTGCCGGATGATGTCTTCGTTTCGGAGAACGATGACAGTGGATAGCCCGGGCCGGATCGGGGCGGGCTTGGTCAGGAGGAAGGCCGAATCTCGAATGACGATCTCAATCCGTTGCTCTTGCGCCACCTCAGTGGAGTCAGTGGCTTGAACCAGACCGACTTGGAATACAACCAGGCACGCGAGCGCGACGAGCCCTCGGCTGAAAAAACTAGAGATCTGACGTGTTCGTTCCACCATGCATCACCTCCCTCTCGTCTGTATGTGCCTATTGTGACTATCATTCGACTTATCGTCACGATACGCGGACGTCCTCGGTCGTCGCCTTTTTCTACATCCTTATTCTCCCCCACGTCGGAGCCCCGCGGCTTTACAGCCGTGGTCCCTTTGGTTTCTTCGGCGAACCCGCCGAACCATGTCCGCCTTCACCAAGGCTTCGGCGGACACCCGCTACGCATTCCTCCACGGCTTCACAGCCGTGGCTTCCCGCATGGCTGATGAAAGAACTATTGTCCCTTCTGCCGCCCCTTAATAGAGGGCAAAAGCCCCCACCAGCCCCGCAATGACCGCTACCAATCCCAAGGCCTACTTTATCCATACGATTTCCTTTCGCGCGAGCGGCCTCTCCTGCCTGCCACCTGTTAGCAAATGCGAGGCAGTTGCTCGCCCGACAACAGATCGAGGATGCGGTGTGTTCCCAGCACCGTGCGCAACGCAACGATGGGAGAGCCGACATCCGTGACCGAGCCGATGCGAACCGCCTGATGCGCGACCCTGTGTCGGCGCATGGCGGCCAACGCCTCATCCACATGCGATTCCGGCACGAAGGCGATAAACCGTCCTTCGTTCGCGACATACAAGGGATCGAGCCCCAGCAGTTCGCATGCGCCGCGCACAGACTCGCGCACAGGAATGAGCGATTCTTCAATGGTCATACCCGAGTTCGCCCCGACAGCGAGTTCATTGAGCGCACTGGCCAGGCCGCCGCGAGTCAGATCGCGCAGACAATGGACAGGCACTCCACTTCCCAGCAGGTCCCGCACGACCCGATGCAACGGCGCCGAGTCGCTTTCGATTTCGCCGGTGAAGCGCAACCCTTCACGCACGCTGAGGACCGCGACGCCGTGAGACCCCAGATCTCCGCTCAGCAAGATGGCATCACCTGATTTCACCTCATCCGGCCCGATCCGAATACCAGGCGGCACGACTCCAATCCCGGCAGTGTTGATAAAAACCCCGTCGCCTTTGCCCCGATCCACCACCTTCGTATCTCCGGTCACGACCTGCACCCCCGCCTCTTCCGCCGCCTTGGCCATGGACTCCACCACGTTCTGCAGCGTCTCCATGCTGAGGCCTTCTTCCAGGATAAACCCAGCACTCAGATACAGCGGCATGGCGCCGCACATGGCGAGGTCATTGATCGTCCCATGCACGGCCAAGCTCCCGATGTCCCCGCCGGGGAAGAACAATGGAGATACCACGTAGGAATCCGTGGTAAAGGCGAGGGTGCCTTCGGCCACCGGCCAGGTCGCGCCGTCATGTAATTGCGCCAGCATCGGGTTGTCAAAAGCCCGGACGAATATGTCCCGGATCAACTCCTGCATGAGGCGCCCGCCCCCGCCATGCGCCAGCTGCACGGTCGCGCTTCTCACCGGCACGGAACAATGCAGGTGCAGTGCTTGGTGGTCTGCCATGGATTCCTTTCTCCCATTTCCTTTTGCTATGCTGATTACCTCTCGCCTCTCGCCCCGTGCCCCGCACCCCGTCTATAGCGGTAATACGCGGCGCAGGCTCCTTCACTGGACACCATCGGCGCGCCGAGCGGTTGCTCCGGCGTGCAGCGCGTGGCAAAGGCCGGGCAGTCCGGCGGTTTGAGCAAGCCCTGCAACACCAAACCGCTCCGACAGTCGGGATCTTCTGCACCCACCGACCCGGCTTGGGCGAGCGCGTCACGAAATCGCGCCGCCGCATCGATGCCGGCATAGGCCGGCGTGAGTCTCAGACCGCTCTGAGGAATGTCGCCGATGCCACGCCAGGCCCGCAGCGTCGGTTCGAAGACTTCTCGCACGGCCGCTTGCGCCGCCACGTTGCCCTCGCGGCGCACGGATCTGCTGTACTGGTTCTCGACGCCCGCCCGTCCTTCTTCCAATTGGCGAACCAGCATCGCAATCCCTTCCAGGATGTCGATCGGCTCAAACCCCGTGACCACGATGGGCACGCGATAGCGGCGCGCCAGGTCTTCGTACTCTTCATAGCCCATGACCGTACAGACATGCCCGGCCGCCAAAAATCCCTGCACGAGACAGCCGGGAGCGGACAGAATGGTTTCCATGGCCGGCGGCACGAGCACATGGGCCGCGAGCAGACTGAAGTTGGTGAGACCCAGGCGCCGCGCATGGATCGCCGCCATCGCATAGGCCGGCGCAGTCGTCTCGAACCCCACCGCGAAACACACGACCTCGCGATCAGGGTTCGCGCGGGCTAACTCCAACGCATCCAGCGGCGAATACACGATGCGGACATCTCCCCCCGCAGCCTTGACGCCGAACAGATCCCCCTGCGAGCCAGGCACGCGCAGCATGTCCCCGAAAGAGCAGAAGATCACTCGCGGCAACGACGCGAGGTGGAGCGCGTGGTCGATTAAGCCGATCGGCGTAACACAGACGGGACAGCCAGGCCCATGCACTAGGGTGAGGTTCGGCGGCAACAAGGCATCGAGACCGAACCGCACAATCGCATGAGTTTGTCCGCCGCAGACTTCCATGATCGTCCAGGGACGGCGCACCATCTGCTGTATCGTCTCGGCCAATGCCGCGGCGGTCGCACGCTCTCTGTATTCATCGACGTATTTCATCGTGAGAGACGCTCCTTACTCCTCACTGATCATCCGCAACATTCTTAGCGTCCGCTGGGCCGCTTCCTCATCCAGTTTGCTGATGGCAAATCCCACATGCACGATCACATAGTCCCCGACGTCAGCTTCTGGCACGAGCGCAAGCGAGACCTCTTTCATGGCGCCGCCGAAGGACACCGTGGCGGTACGGAGTTGGTCATCCGTGATACTGAGGACTTGCCCGGGAACCGCTAAGCACATTCCTATTACCTTCTGTTTGAAAAGTGAGCCGCCGCCACGACCGCCCGTCCAAGAGAGAGTCCCACGTCATTGGGCGGCACCTGGCGAAGTGAACTCGGGAGAGGCGAGCAGGCATGACTCGTGTGGTCCTCTTGTCGTGACCGCTTAGCGTAGCGCATTCAGTTCCTCGTACCGGCCAGCAACCGTCTGCCGGAGGGCCTCCCGAAGCGTTTTCCCTTCGAGTTGCCGATGTGCCAGCTTACGCAGACGCGCGGCAAGGTCCGCATCGCCCAAGGCCCCCTCCGCCCACCGTGAGAAATCCTCTCGACGGTCGTGGTACTCCAAACTTGCACACGGCACCGTCTGGATGAGCTGTACAAACTCATACAGGCTGGCCGCTTCCTGCCCCACACTCGCCTGCGCGTCCCGAAACCAGAAGCGCTTGCCGAGTGGCAGCGGCCCCTCAAGATACTTATAGAAGTGCCTGATATGCGGAACCCGACGGAGGGCCGGTCGCAAACGGGCGACTTTCCCCTCGCATAAGAGAATTTCGCCGGGCGGGATCTCCGCGAAGTTCACCTCTCGAAGTCCGCATTCTCCACAATGCTCTTGCACCGCCCGGACCGCTTCAGGCTCAACCAGTCGAGTCGCCAGGCAATGGTGCACTGAACGGAGCACCCTCGGATCAAGGCGATCAGGTCGATACGAAACGAAAGCCCATCCACCTTGTTCCAACAGAGGGACTACCTCGTCCGCCGCCTCTCCCCCGCTCGGCGGATACAGCTGCTGGGCTTCATCCAAGACAATCCAATGGGGCCGGTACTTGCGCTCACGCAACGGGCGGAGGGCGCGCACCAACTCGGCCACATACGGGATGCGCAAGGTGGCGGGATATCGGCTGAGATCCACCACGACTGACACACCGCCGGTCTCCAGCAATGCCACCACGGCCGAAGGAACCGGCATGGATACACGATCTCCCTCTAGAGCCACAAATCGCGGGAGCGCCCGAAGACCCCGGAAGTCTCCTTCAGGGTCCACCAGCAGGACCTGATACTCCTCGCGGTGCAGCCCTTCGGCCAAGAGTCCAACCACCCAGGATTTGCCAGTGCCTGAGTCCCCGAACACGCCCAGGTTCCGTCCAGCAAGGCGGGACCCCGGCAGTGACACCTCGATGTTTCCCTTATCCCGGCCGATCACAATGCGCCGCTCGCGGCGCAAGAGCGCGTCTGGATACTGACCGGCCAAAGGGTAGCGGTCCAGAATCTCCAGCACGCCCGCCGGCCCGGGACGAGACGCGACGACATCGGCCATCTCTTGAACCGCCGGCAGGGCGTCCCCCACAGCCACCGCGATTTCGGCCAGCCGCAGCATCGAACCATCGTTCTCGGCATCGCCGAACGCCATAAGATTGTGTGCCGAGAACCCGCAGATGGTCAGGAGCCGCTCTAAACCCGCTCCCTTTGCCGCTCCAGACGGCAGCACCATCACCGCCCCTTTGTTATACTCGACAGCCGCCCCGCCACCGTGGGCGCTGAGCACGCGCCACACCTCTTGGTCGTGCGGCACCCAGGTCGCCGCGATGGCCAACCCCCGCTCGAGTGGGATCATGGCCTCCACAAGCGCTTTCACGAGGCGCTCCTCGAGCTGCCCGAATGGCAAATAGACCTCACCGGTGGCGGTATGCACCAAGACCGCGCCATTCTCCCACACCACACCGGTGCACATGTCGCCCAGACGACCAAGTGAAACCGTTTCAAACCGCCGGCCTGTGACAAGAAACAGCGCATAGCCTGCCGCACGGCATCGCTCGAGTGCACATTCAAGTTCACGGGGCACCACCCCATTCACGGCAAGCGTTCCATCAAAATCAAACGCCATCACACGACGGTACATGTGTCATCCCTCACATCTGCCAACTTTTCATGAAGCTTTTCCGCTCCTCACTCCTCACGCTTCACTTCTCACCGGACCTGTGTGCCGCCACGATCGCCTGGCCCAGCGAGAGCCCCCCATCGTTGGGCGGCACCTGGCGATGGCTGTAGACGGTAAACCCCGCTCGCGCCAACCGGCGACGCGCGAGCCGAAGCAACAGGACATTCTGAAAGCATCCGCCGGTCAGCACCACACGCGGCAACGTAGCGTGTTCCGCAATCTGACCGATCAGATCCACCAACGCAAGATGGAACCGATACGCGATCCGCTCGGAACTACTTCCTTCACGCCGCTCCTTGATAAGCGACTCGATCAGCGGTCGCCAATCTGCCACCCACATGGCTTGGTTGCCGTCGTTTCGCATGACGGCGAACGGATAGCCTGTTTCGTCACCGGGAACATTCTTTTCATACCGTTCCGCCGCGAACTCCAGAGCCATGGCCGCCTGCCCTTCAAAACTGGCTTCATCACACAAGCCAGCTATCGACGACACCGCATCGAAGAGTCGTCCCATGCTAGTGGTCCAGGGTGAGGCAATCCCTCTGTGCAGCAGGGCCGCAAGAGCGTCGCCTTCCTTTTTCACAGATTGCCGGGCAGCACACGCTTCAACGGCTCCCTTCTCTCCATAGGTCTCCCAGAGGACTGAGAAGGCGCAGCGCCAGGGTTTACGCATAGCCGCCTCTCCGCCAGGCAGGCGAAACGGTCGAAGATGGGCGAGACGCCTGAATCCTGGATACCCCGCGATGAGAAATTCGCCTCCCCAGATCGTGCCGTCGGAACCAGAGCCCCCCCCGTCCCAGGCCACGCCCAGCACCTCGCCGTCTAAGTTGTGCTCGGCCATACAGGAGGCCACATGCGCATGATGATGTTGCACCCGAACGGGCGGGACCGCGTGGCGCTCGGCGAATTCCTGCGCGAAAATTGTCGACCGATAGTCTGGGTGAAGATCGCAGGCTACCACTTGGGGCTGGACAGCAAGCAGCCGTTGCAGATCATCGACGGCGCGGCGAAACGCCTCGAAAGCCTCCAGCGTAGACAGATCGCCAAGGTGCTGGCTCAGCATGACCCGATCGCCATACGCCAACGCGATCGTGTTCTTGAGATGGCCCCCGACCGCGAGAATCGGAACCATCGCGCTCCCGTTCGTAAGGGGCGCCTGCACTCTGATCGAGCGAGGCACATAGCCCCTTGCTCGCCGGAGTATCAGCGTTTCGCCCTCCACCACCCGCACGATTGAATCATCGACCGGCCGCGCGATCGCTCGATCGTGAACGAGGAACGCATCCGCGATCCCGGCAAGTCGAACCAGCGCCTCTTGCTCGTCGATCACGATGGGTTCGTCAGAGCGGTTGCCGCTGGTGGCGACTGCCGGACCTTGCAACTCCGTCATCAGCAGATGGTGGAGCGGGCTGGACGGCACCATGGCACCGACGAAGGGGGTGTTGGAGGACACCGATTGGACCAGCCCAGAATGATTGCGCTGCCGCAGCAGCACAATCGGCGCTCCCGGAGAGAGCAGCAAGACTTCTTCTTCCGGAGCAACACGGCATGATTCTCGTACCGCGGAAACAGATGGAAATAAGACCGCGAAGGGTTTGTCCGGTCTTGTCTTGCGGAGGCGCAACCGTTGCACGGCTGTATCCGAGCGGGCATCCACCCACAGCTGAAATCCGCCGATTCCTTTGACCGCAACAATCCCACCCTGTCGAATGATCTCGCAGGCCTGCTGCAAAGCTTCCTGTTCACGAGCCACCTCGTGTCCCTGGACATCCCACAAGGCCAACCGAGGGCCACAAGCCGGACAGGCGATCGGTTCGGCATGGAAGCGACGGTTCGTCGGATCTTCGTATTCGACTCGACAGCTCATGCATAGCTCGAACCGGCTCATCGTGGTGTTGGCGCGATCATAGGGAATGTCCGTGATGAGGCTGACGCGTGGGCCACATTGGGTACAGGTGAGAAAAGGATAGCGATAGCGCCGATCCATTGGATCGCTCAGCTCACGCAGGCAATCGGCACAGATCGCGAGATCGGGCGGCACCACTAGGCGCCGCGCGCCCGCGCCTTCACTGTCTCGAATCCCGAAGACAGTCTCTCCCATCGGGCTCGCCGGTTCTACGGTCAGCCGATCGACCTTCGCTGTCGCTGGCGCTTCCGTCTGCAGGCGCACGAGAAATGTCTCTACGGCACCTACCGGCCCCTCCAGTTCCAGCAGCGCACCACGAGAGCTGTTTGTGATCCACCCGGCCACGCCAAGTTGTTGCGCGACACGGAAAGTGAACGGCCTGAATCCAACCCCCTGAACCGTTCCCTCCACGGTGACACGCAGGCGAACCACGGTCTCTTGTTTCATTCTTCCACCACCACCTCGTGAAGCACCACTTCGGGGACTGGCTCCGCATCCAAGTTTGCCGACCCGCAACCTGGGCAACATTGCAGCAGCGCTTTCATCTCGCAGGCAGTCCCGCACAGCCGGCAGTGGCCGGTGACGGGAACCGGCAGAATCTCCAGCATGGCCCGCTCGGCAACCGTCCCCTCTGCGGCCGCAGCAAAGACCGACTGCAACGCCGCCGCATCGTGCTCGAAGAAATGAGACTGCGTGCTGACCATGAGCCTCACGACCGACGGTCTCGCAGAGGGAGCTTGGCGGAGCGCCTCCTCCACCATCTTGACTACTTGGGCCATCAGCTGCCACTCGTGCACGAGAGCCCCTCCAACTCATGCAAGACTCGCTCGACAACCTGATCCAATACTTCAGCAACCGCTGGAGACAGATCGTTGCCGGCCGTAGTGTCACCAACCTCCACCCCGTAGACGATCACGCGGGGCGGAAGGAGCCCCAATGTACGGCCCAGCTCAATCGCGTCCACCGCATGGAGGACATGCGTCGAATGAGGAAACAGGTCCGCTGAGATCGGCCCGGCAGACGCATCGAGACGATGGATCGTTCCCGCAGGCTGGCTGCTCCTTGCCGCATCGATCAGGATGACGGCTGAAGCCTCTGCCATCAAGTCCAGCACATCGAGACCGGCCAGCTCCGCTTCAATCACGTCGGCGCGGTCCCCCACCAGGGCTTTCAATCGCCGCGCGGCTAGCAGCCCCGCCGCATCATCCCCCCTGAACAGATTGCCGACTCCGATGATGCGCACGGGGTGTCGTATTCCAACACTTGTCATGCGTCACTCGTCACGCTGTATATCCAACTTCAAAAAATGCGTCGCGCAGGAGATGCAAGGGTCATAGCAGCGGATGACTTTTTCGCATCCCATAGCCGCTTGCTCATTCGAGAGATCCAACACCCTCGGCAGATAGGCCCGCAGATCCTCTTCGATCCGGCGCTGGTTCTGCGAGGTGGGCGGAACGATCTTGGCTTCGCGGATCAGGCCGTCACCATCCACCCGATACCGATGATAGAGGATTCCTCTCGGCGCTTCGGTGCAAGCCATGCCGGTGCCGGCGCGCACGGTCACCGGAACCGAAGGGCTGGGTGGCGGTTCGTACCTGTCGATGATCCGCAGCGTCTCCTCGATCGCATACAGGATTTCGACGGAGCGGGCGACAATCGCGTGAAAGGGATTCCGCAGAGGCAGAGACAGTCTCGAGTCCGCCAATACTTGCTTCCCCAGGGGCGACAGATGGTCGTGATTGAGGTTCAGGCGCGCCAACGGCCCCACCAAATAGCTGGCTCCGTTGAGTCTGCATTGGAGCGCCGTAGAATAGGGCGCCTGCTCTTCCCTGAAATTGTGCTCGAACTCCACTGCGGAAATCTCTACTCCGCCACTGGACAGGATCGGTCCCTCGTTGAAGGGATACTCATCGGGAGGACGGAGCGCGACAAAGATATAGTCCTGTGCAAAATCAGGATAGTCTAATCCCGCAACCCAGCGGACGGTCTCCACCGCCGCGTCACGTGCCCACAAGAGTTCTTCTTTCAGACCCTCCAGTTCACGGCGTAGCGGCACGCGCGAAAACCCACCGACCTTCACCGAGACCGGGTGCACGGAGCGCCCACCCAGCAGGGTCATCAGCGCATTGCCGGCTTTCTTCAGCCGCAGGCCACGGGTCACGATCTCCGGATGGTCTTTGGCCATCGCGATCGCGCTGGCATAGCCGAGGAAATCCGGCGCGTGGAGCATGTAGATGTGGAGCGTATGACTCTCGATCCATTCGCCGCAGTAGATCATCCGCCGCAAATCCCGCAGCGCCCCCTCCACGCTCACCGCGAAGATCTGCTCCAGCGCATGGACAGCGCTCATCTGGTAGGCCACAGGACAGATGCCGCAGATCCGCGCAACGATGTCCGGGACCTCGTCGTAATGCCGGCCTACCAAAAAGGCTTCGAAGAACCGCGGCGGCTCGAAGATCCTCAGCTCGATATCCAGCACGATACCGTCCTTCACGGTGACACGAAGCGCACCTTCGCCTTCGACGCGTGCAATCAAGTCGACCGCGATGGTTCTGGTTTTGGTTTCTTTTGACTCACTCATACTTACAGACTCACATGCACATATGGTTCGACAAGGGATGCTTCACGCTTCGTTGCGTTCCCACGCCTGGCTTTCCTCCCTGAACGGTTTCACCGCACCGTTGATGCCGCGGAACCGGCGCAATACCTCAACCGGAATGAGGTTGAGTCTCTGGTGAAACTCTTTGGCCAGCGAGGCCGTATTCGGAGGGAGTCCGGGACCTTCATGCATCCCTTCGGCCGGGCCGAAACAGCCGTAACAGTCTCGGCCCATACTCGGACAAATCGCGCCGCACCCGGTTCGAGTCACCGGCCCGAGGCAGGGGATCCCCTTGGCGACCATCACGCAGACGATCTCACGGCGTTTACATTCAATGCACACACTATGTGTCGGCAGCCGTGGCTGCACACCGGCTAATAGATCGGTGAGCACCCGGAGCAATTGTGCTTTGTCGATGGGGCAGCCCCACAGTTCGAAGTCGACGCGCACATGTTCCGAAATCGCCGTCGAGGTGCTCAGGCTCTGGATGTACTGCGGGCTGGGATAAACCGCCCGCTTGAAAGCGTCGACATCCGCCCAGTTGCGCAACGCTTGAATCCCGCCCGCCGTGGCGCAGGCGCCGATCGTGATCAACACCGTGGCTTGCTCTCGCACGGACAGAATCCGATGCGCATCCTCCGGCGTGGTGATGGAGCCTTCCACCAACGCGATGTCGTAGGGACCCTTTCTCATGTCGCTGGAGGCTTCGGGAAAGTAGGCAATGTCCAAGACCTGCCCTATCGCGAGCAGATCATCCTCTAAATTCAAGATGCTAAGCTGACAGCCGTCGCACGAGGCGAACTTGAAGATGCCGAGCTTGGGCCGCGCGGCCTTCTTCGTCTCCCCTGTCTGGTGTACACGTTGGCCCATTGTTATCAGACGCCTTCTCTGTGTTCCGGTTTGTGTGATTCGTCTGGTTTGTTTGAGGGAACGAGATAAACCAGACAAACGAAACACACGGTCCCTGGTTTCACACTCCCACCTGCCCCAACCACGGCGCGACCCGATCGTAGCGCATCACCGGGCCGTCCTTGCACAGAAAGTATGGTCCCATCTGACAATGGCCGCACAGGCCAATTCCGCATTCCATATGCCGCTCCAGTGAGACATAGATCGCGGTCGCCGGGATCCCGCGTTGCATCAAGATCGGCACGCCCAAACGCATCATGATCTCCGGTCCGCACATCAAGACGATCGTTCGAGCGGGATCCACCCGGACTTGTTCGAACAATTCGGTCACGACGCCGATATGATAACGCCACGTCTTGTCGGGCTGGTCGCTCGTCAACAATACCTCGGTATCAGGATGCCGCCGCCACGCATCAAACCGCTCGCGATAGAGCAGGTCGTGCGGCGTCTTGACCCCGTGCAGAATCTTCACGCTTCCATACTGGGTGCGCCGACGGAAGATATATTCAATGGCGCCGACCACCGGCGCGCAGCCCAGCCCGCCGGTCACGATCACCACGTCGTTGCCCTGCGCGGCATCGAGCGGCCATCCTTGCCCGAACGGCCCGCGGATGCCCAGCTCGTCGCCCTGTTGCAATCGCGCAATCGATTTCGTCACTCGTCCCACGACGCGGATCGTATGGTCCAGGCACTGTGGTTCATCCGGGTCCGAGACGATCGAGATCGCCACCTCGCCAACCCCGAACAGATAGACCATATTGAACTGACCGGGGGCGAACCGAAAGCGCCGCCGCACCTGCTCATCGACGAAGCGCAATCGATACGTGTCGATCCCCTCCGCTTCCCGGATCTTGCCCACAATGGTGGCCGCATAGATGAGATAGGGGTTGGCCCAGGGACTGTCGACAGTCGGTACAAATGACATCATGGCTCCCTATCTACGAGACCTGGCTTCATCAGCCGTCCCTCAATACTTTCAGCACCGCTTGCACCATCGCTCGGCCGTCGCCGAACAGCATGATCGTCTTGTCGGCGGCGAACAACGGATTAGGAACGCCCGCAAAACCAGGACTCAGGCTGCGCTTGATCACCACGACCGTCCGCGCCTTATCCACATCGAGGATCGGCATGCCCGCGAGGGGGCTCGTGGGGTCGGTTCGTGCCAGCGGATTGACCACGTCGTTTGCCCCGATGACGAGCGCCACATCCGTCTGCTCGAACGTGGGATTGCTTTCGTCGAGATCTTTCAGCAACTCGTAGGGGACATTCGCCTCCGCGAGCAGCACGTTCATATGCCCAGGCATGCGTCCGGCCACCGGATGGATGGCGAATTCGACCTCGATGCCACGGCCACGCAACAGTTCGGCGAGGTGCGCCACGCTATGCTGGGCCTGGGAGACGGCCATCCCATAACCAGGCACGATCACCACCCGACGCGCGGCATCGAAGAGCCAGGCGACTTGTTCCGGCGAACCGGCTTTCACCCGCCCCGTATAGATCTCCTCATCCTGCCGGCCCTTTTTCGCAGGCGGGGCGCCTCCCACCATCACATCCGCCAGCGATCGGTTCATCGCCCGACACATGATCTGGGTGAGAATGAATCCCGACGCGCCTACCAGCGACCCGGCAATAATCAACACGTTGTTGTTGAGCACAAAGCCTGTCGCAGCAGCGGCCAGCCCGGAGCAGGAATTGAGCAAGGCGATGATCACCGGCATGTCGGCTCCCCCGACCGGCAGCACGAGCAACAACCCGAGCAACGACGAGACGGCCACGACGAGCCAGTAGGCGGTATGATGTGCAGGTGTCAGCAACAGCCAGAGTCCAAGTCCCCCAGCGGCGATGGCCAGTCCGGCGTTGATCGCGTATTGGCCGGGAAACCGAACGGCGCTCTCGGTGATGAGTGCTTGCAACTTGGCAAAGGCCACGAGACTGCCCCAGAACGTCACCGCGCCGATCACACCGGAGGCGACTGCGGCCGCGGTGAAATGGCTGAGCGTCGCGATGGCCGCATCCTGGTTCTCCAACAGCCCGGCTCCGGCCACAAAGACAGACGCGCCGCCGCCCAACCCGTTCAGCACGGCGACCATTTGCGGCATGGCGGTCATCTGGATCTTCAGCGCCAGCGTCGCGCCGATGACCGATCCAATCAACAGCGCAACTGCGATCGTCTGAAAGCCCACAATGCGCCGGTCGAGCAGCGTTAGTACGACGGCCAGGAACATTCCCAGCGAGCCCAGCACATTCCCACGGGCCGCCGTGCGCGGATGCGCGAGCCCCTTGAGCCCCACCACAAAGAGGACCGAGACGCCCAGGTAGCCGAGATTGATGAATGCGGCGTTCATGGTACCCTCTTCGGGCGAGGTCTGAACATCGCCAGCATCCGATGCGTCACGAGAAACCCGCCCACCACATTGATCGTGGCAAACACCACGGCGACAAATCCCGGCGCGCTAATAAGGATGTCTTGTTCGGACCCGGCAGCCAGCAATGCCCCGACGAGCGTAATCCCTGAAATCGCGTTCGCTCCTGACATGAGCGGCGTATGGAGCGTGGGCGGCACTTTCGTGATGATTTCGAATCCCGCAAAGAGGGCCAGCACGAAAATCGTCAACCCGATCACGGCGGTCTCCATCACGCATTTCCTTCTTCGGCGACGTCATAATGTGTGGCACGGGGCAATGCGCCGATCCTCGGATGGACCACTGCTCCACCTCGCGTCACCAGCGTCTCACGCGTGATTTCATCCGCCACATCGACGTGCAAGAAGCCGTCTTTACACAGGTAGAGAAGGACATTGGCAAGGTTCCTTCCACACATCTGGCTCGCATGCATCGGCACCGTGTTCGGCAGATTGGTCGGTCCCAGCACGGTGACACCATGATGCACGATGACTTCGTTCGGACGAGTGAGTTCGCAGTTGCCGCCGCGCTCGGCGGCCACATCCATGATGACCGACCCACGCGCCATGCGTGCCACCATGTCGGCCGTGATGAGCCTCGGCGCCGGTCTGCCCGGCACCGCCGCCGTGGCGATCACGACATCGCTCGCGGCCACGACAGGCGTCAATCGTTCACGCTGCTTCCGATAGATGTGCTCGCCCAATGTCTTGGCATAGCCGCTTAACTCCTCGACCTCGCCCGCCTCAACCGGCGCGTCGATGACCTTCGCCCCCAAACTCTGGATCTGGTCCTTCACCGCCGGACGCACATCGTAGGCCGCCACGGCCGCCCCCAAACGGCGCGCCGTGGCGATCGCCTGCAACCCGGCCACGCCGGCGCCGATGACGAGAACCCGCGCCGGTGGAATGGTTCCCGCCGCGGTCATCAGCATTGGAAACAACTTCGACAGGCTGGCCGCCGCCAACAGCACGGCTTTATAACCCACGATGGTGGCGAGCGAGGAGAGCATGTCCATGCTTTGCGCGCGGGCGATCCGGGGCATCAGTTCCATGGCAAATACGGTTACGCCCAGGTGGGCTAACTCCGTCGCCGCCTCAGGCCGCCCTAATGGATCGGCCAGCCCGATCAGCACGTGGTCCGCGCGCAGGAGGGGCAGATCGTGACGGCCTGTGTCGGGATTGGCGCCCAGCGTTCTGACCTGGAGCAGGATCTCTGCCGAGGCGAACAGCTCAGAGCGATCACTCGCCACTCGCGCGCCTTTTATCCGATACTCCTCATCCTCGAATCCCGCTGCCTCTCCCGCTCCGGATTCAACCAGCACGTGCAAGCCGATCTTGGTGAGCAGCGGCACGTGAGCGGGAGTCAGCGCCACCAGCGTTTCCCCCGGATACGTCTCCTTCGGCACTCCGACGACGGTCTGCTTCGTATGCGTCATGCTTGGCTCGGCTTCCCCTTGGTATGGGTCGAACGCCCCAGCAAAGCCGGCAGCTCTTCGGTCAGGTCGATCCCGACTGGGCACCAGGTGATGCACCGGCCACAGCCGACACAGCCGGAGGTCCCGAACTGATCAATCCACGACGCGAGTTTGTGCGTGAGCCACATGCGATAGCGGTCCTTGATCGTCGGGCGAATATTTTTTCCATGGATATAGCCGTGGTCCTGCGTGAAACAGGAATCCCACAACCTGGTGTGCTCGGCTCGTTGGTGCGTGAGATCCGGCGTCTCCTCAACGGTATGACAGAAGCAGGTCGGGCAGACCATCGTGCAATTCCCGCAGGCCAGACAGCGGCTCGCCACGTCGTCCCAGCGGGGATGCTCATGGGCGTCATACAGGGCCTGTGGGAGATGCGATCGGTCCAACTGCCGCGTCTGGCTGCGGGCGCACGCCTCGATCTGATGTTCGGTCTGACGAACCAGCGTCGTCGAAGCCGACGCGAGCGACAGCTGACCCAGCACCTCCTCGCCCGCCGCACTGCCTACCTCCACCACAAACACCTCATCCAATTCAGTCAGTACCAGATCGAAGCCCGCTCGTGCTTGGGGACCAGTGTCCATCGAGGCGCAGAAACAGGTGGCCAGCGCGCGAGTGCAGTTCACCGCGACCAGAAAGAGACCTTCACGACGGGCCTCATAGTAGGGGTCTCGGTAGGCATCTTTCAGAAAAATCTGATCCTGGATGGCCAGCCCGGCGAGGTCACAGGCGCGAGCCCCTACGATGGCAACTTTCTCTTGCAGAGGAAGCGTCGGGCGAGCGGAGAATCCGTTCGTGGTCCGTTCGATTTGGAGGAGCAGCTCGCGCGGGGGAAAGCTGAAGGGCTTGAGGGATTGCGGCCCATGCACGACCCCGAACATTTGGCCTGAGCCGGTGTTCTCCAGCCGATAGTGTCCCGGTTCCTGCACATCACGCCAGCCGATCGGCAGATCCGAAACCTGCCGGATCGTGTCCCACAGGACCGCCCCGTCGCGGACCGTCGGAGCGACGACGCGATAGCCCCTGGCCTGCAACAGATCGATCAGGCGCTGCAACGAGGCTGTCGGCAAAAGCGCTAGGGCCTGCTCACTCCCGGACTTCATGCATCTCCTTCATCACGATCTCCTCCGCATCCAACACAATCGTGTCGGGCGACACGATCACGGCAGCGGCTCACGTGCGTCTGTCGCTGACATGTGTCCCTGTCATCCGACCCAGCGTGACGAGCCACGCATACCACAGGAGCCAGGAAGATCATGCCGCAGAGAACGGTGTGCCATTCGTCATGCTGCTCCCCTCCTGAAGTCAAGACGATGACGGGTACACCGTGGGCCGCTGCAACACGATAATGGACCGCGCGTTCACGAGATAGCGCGGAGCGGTCGGCCATTCGGCGCCTGGCTTGCACAATCATCCGAGCTGTCGACCCTCGTACACGACACCTTGCCGCCGCAACCGCTTCATTTTGATCTGAGGCCATTACATGAACGCCGCGCCGGCAGATATGCACAATCATCAGCAGCAAAAGCAATGCCTTACTGGCTCCGCAGCAACCGGGAGGAGACTTTCCTGATGTTTCATGTAACTCGGTGTGCTCACCATGAGACAAGAGGGACATTTAGCCCCAGCGAAGAAACTGTACGGGGGCAGAACACCGCACTGGTTCAGCACGAAGCTTGAAGACCCACACACCGGTCGCAGGGTTCGTTGAATGATCTCTGGAGGCTCCCATGACACACACGACTCGGAACAAGGCTAATGTCGAATATGCGATTATGCTGCCGTGCTGAACTTCCAAAAAGAGTTCGTGCAATCGCACTATTCGCACATCCAGGTTCGGCTTCTTAAGAATGTGATCGAGGTGGACCTGACCAGAAGCTCGCCGATTCCGGCGGACGTGCGGCTCGCTCAAACCCAGGAAGGGTGCGTTCAACTTAGACAGACGCACCAGGCGCTGTTCGCTACGGGACAAGACCGTTTGCTTAAAGAGCTCACTGAAATACTTGGCGGACACATTTATGAAATGCGCACCGACCTGGATCCGCTTACGGGAAAAAGCATGATGGTCATCAGGCTCGTTGAAGCGAGCGAAAGCTTAATATAATGAATGGCTCCTGCCTTTTCCATCTTTTCTCGATAATGGAGAACCTGTCGATCTTGTCCTCAAAAGGCATCACTGACCTTCCCCCGATTTCACAGACGCCTCCATACGTGGGAGAATTCTGAAATCGGAGGACCACATGAGCACGAAGACACGCCGATCGTATACGGAGACGTTTAAAGAGGAGGCGGTGCGCCTGGTGCGCGAATCAGGACAGCCTGTGACCCACGTGGCGCGGGATCTGGGGATTGCCGATCACCTGCTCTACCGCTGGCGGGCCGAGCAGCCGCACGCGGAGGGGCAGGGCCAAACACGCCAATCGGCACGGGCCGAACAGGCGGAACTCGTCCGGCTGCGACGTGAAAACGCTGTCTTAAAGCAGGAACGGGATTTTGTAAAACGTGCGGCGGCGTTCTTCGCGAAGGAGTCGCGATGAGATACCGAGTCATTCAGGAACACGACCGTCGCTATCCGATCCGATTGATGTGCCGGGCCTTGGCCGTCTCGGCAGCGGGCTATTATGCATGGCGTGTACGGCCAGAGAGTGCCCGGTCGGTGTCGGACCGGACGCCCCTCTCAGTCATCCGGGTGATCCATCGAGAATGCCGCGAGACCTACGGTAGTCCCCGCATCTGGGACGCCCTCGTTAAACAGGGCCACCGCATTGGTGAGCATCGCGTGGCCCGGCTGATGCGCCAGACGGTATTCGAGCCAAGACGGTGAAGAAGTGGAGGGCCACCACCCCATCCCAGCATCGGTTCCCCGTAGCCGCGAATACCCTTGAGCGGGCCTTCACCGTCGAGGCGCCCAACCGGGTGTGGGCGGGTGATATCACGTCCGTCTGGCCTCTGGAAGGCTGGCTGTCTCTGGCTGTCCTGCTGGATCTGTACTCACGCCGAGTGGTCGGCTGGGCAATGAGCCAGCGGATCACTGTCGAGCTGACCGAGCAGGCGCTCACCATGGCGCTGGCGAAGCGGGCTCCCACGGCAGGGCTTCTCCACCATTCGGACCGTGGGAGTCAGTAGGCCGCCACGAGCTACCAGCGTGGCCTTGATGAATACGGTCTCATTCCCAGCATGAGTCGCAAAGGCAATTGCTGGGACAATGCCGGTGTCGAAAGCTTCTTCGGGACACTCACGCGTGAGCTGGTATCCCAACGGCGCTATGTGACCCGTGAAGAGGCAAGGCAGGATATCTTTGAATACATCGAGGTGTTCTATAATCGCCACCGACGACATTCGACGCTCGGCTATCACTCCCCGGCTGAGTACGAAGCGAGGGCGGCCGTCGCCTAACCCGGTGTCCACGGAGTTGGGGGAAGGTCATCACACGGGCTCGATAGACGGCCAGAAGACGGCGCTGACGGGCGCTTCGCATACTCCACCGTAATAGGAAGCACATGGAAGATTGGTCCCTCAGCTCCCCACTCGGTTGTCCATTTGGTTGTCCACGCTCACTACAACAGAAACAGACCAACAATTTCAGTTCATTACAAAAACCAACCATGTCCTGAAAAGGCTGGTGTCGACAGTTCGATTCTGTCCCTCGGCACCACATCCCCTTCATAATATTACTGAAATCCAGCTTCATTCGGCCCCTTCCAAAAACCACGATTTCAGCATTTTTCAGCCTGTTTCGCCCGATTGGTTGTCCAAGTAGTTGTCCAAAACCAACCGCAGTAAAACGGCATCAGAGGCTCATATCCAGTCATTTTTCTACTCAAGAAGAACCCCGTTTCAAACCCCGATTCATCTTTTCAGTCCACTCCTCTCCTCGTCGCTACCCCTAATCACCAGCACAACATGCCGTAGCTCCCGATCGCCGTCTAAAATTCCATAAAGTGCTGCAACTTCCCTCCTCCGAAGGGGTCGAGCTAAAGATCGTTTTCAGGTACACTGCCGTGGCCTGAAGGCTTGGATACCGAGGTGACTGCATGCAGTGGATTGCCCCATCGGAAAAAGACACTGCGACGGACGCGCTGGAAAAGCGTCTCTGGGATGCTGCCGACCAACTGCGAGCCAACAGCGGTCTCAATGCCGCGCAATATTCCACCCCGGTCCTGGGTCTCATCTTCCTCCGCTTTGCCGATGTCCGCTTTGCAAAGATCCGCTCTGGCCTGGAGAAGATGGCGTCCTCGTCACGGCGCGGCTCTCGTGTGGACGAGCCAGCCGCCTACCATGCCGAAGGGGTGCTCTATCTCACGCCGAACGCCCGTTTCGAGAAACTTTTGCATCTCCCAGAGGGAAGCAATGCCGGCAAGGCGATCAATGAAGCCATGCGCGAGATTGAAAAGCACAATCCCCAGCTTGCCGGGGTGCTGCCCAAGACCTACGAAATCTTTAACAGCACGCTGCTGAAAGAACTCCTCAAGCGTGTCTCCGAAATTCCGGCCACCATCGACTACGACGCCTTCGGCCGCATCTACGAATACTTCCTCGGCGAGTTCGCCAGAACGGAAGGGCAAAAGGGCGGGGAGTTCTACACGCCGTCCGGCATCGTGCGTCTGCTGGTCGAAGTCTTGGAGCCCTATCACGGCCGCATTCTCGATCCCGCCTGCGGCTCCGGCGGCATGTTCGTTCAGAGCGGCCGCTTCGTGGCTGAACATAAGAAGAACCCGTCCTCGGAACTCGCCATTCACGGACAGGAGAAAGTCGCGGCCACCGTCGCCCTCTGCCGCATGAACCTGGCCATGCACGGCCTCGAAGGGGATATTAAAGAAGCCATCACCTACTACGACGATCTGCACAACAGCACCGGCCGGTTCGATTTCGTCCTGGCCAATCCCCCGTTCAACGTGAACGCGGTCGACAAAGAACGGCTGGAAGCAGAGGTCGGCAAAGGCCGCCGCTATCCCTTCGGCCTGCCGCGCACGGACAATGCAAACTATCTCTGGATTCAGCTCTTCTATTCGACGCTGAGCGCAAATGGTAGGGCCGGATTCGTTATGGCCAATTCCGCCTCCGATGCACGATCATCTGAGCAGGATATCCGTAAGCAGCTCATCGAAGCGCGTGCCGTCGATGTCATGGTCGCCGTCGGACCAAACATGTTCTACACCGTCACGCTGCCTTGCACGCTCTGGTTCTTCGATAAGGGAAAGCAGCAAACGCCTCGTATGGACAAAGTTCTCTTTCTTGATGCGCGGCATATCTACCGGCAGGTGGATCGGGCGCACCGTGACTGGACCGAAGGCCAGATTGGCTTCTTGGCGAACGTCGTGCGGCTCTATCGAAGCGAAGAGCCAGACTTCACCCTTGGTGGGCCTGATGCAGAAGCCAAGTTGAAAGAAGTCTTCGGTAAGAAGCTGAAGTTCTCCGATGTGCCTGGACTCTGCAAGGCCGCCACGATCAAAGAAATCGAAGCGCAGGGTTGGAGCCTGAATCCTGGCCGCTACGTCGGAGTGGCTCCCGGTGAAGCTGTGAGCGATGAGGATTTCAAGGAACAGCTCGAAACGCTGAATGAAGAACTCGAAACGTTGAACGCGCAGGCCCGCGAACTCGAACAAATCATCGCTCGTAATGTGGCGGAGATATTAGAGCTGTGACGAAGGCCGCAACAAAATGGCGTGCATGTAAGCTGGACGAGCTCGGCTCCGTTGGCCGTGGAAAGTCAAAACATCGTCCGCGAAATGACGAGTCGCTATACGGTGGAATCTATCCATTCTTCCAGACCGGAGACATCAAGGCTGCCAACTTTCACCTGACTGAATACTCACAGACCTACAATGAGAAAGGTCTCGCTCAGAGCAAAATTTGGAAGCCTGGCACCCTCTGCATCACCATAGCCGCAAACATTGCAGAGACCGCAATTCTCGGTATTCCTGGATGCTTCCCAGATAGCATCGTCGGCTTTATCCCAGACCCCGATAAAGCTGATGTCGCATTTGTTAAATACTACATCGACACCCTCAAGCTTCAGATGCAGAGTGTCTCGCGCGGCACTACACAAGATAACCTGAGTGTAGACAAGTTGCTGACGTTCGACTTCCGCGTTCCACCGATTTCTCTGCAACGCCGAATCGCGGGCATCCTGTCGGCCTATGACGACCTGATCGAGAACAACCAGCGACGCATCAAGATTCTAGAAGAGATGGCCCGATCCCTCTACCGCGAGTGGTTCGTTCACTTCCGTTTTCCAGGCCACGAGAAAGTCAAAATGGTTCCCTCTTCCCTCGGCCCAATCCCCCAATGCTGGGAGGTGACAACATTTGGAGAACTTTACAATACCGGTTCTGGCGGAACCCCTAGCCGCACGCGGCCTGACTACTTCGAGTATGGAACAATTGATTGGGTAAAGAGCCAGGAATTGCTCGATCGATTCATCTTGTCGACTGAGGAACGAATTACCGAGTAAGCACTCAGGGAGTCATCAGCGAAGATTTTCCCGAGAAATACAGTCCTGATTGCACTTTCCTGTGACCTTCCCCCGTTTGTTA